>JAHFAA010000161.1 GCA_023250775.1 Bdellovibrionales bacterium | reverse complement strand
TCTTGGCCAATTACCTCACCAATGTAGCGGGAACCGTCACGAATCCCCAGGATCTTTTGGCCACCGATTACAAAGGCATGCCGACTCTTCGAACGCTGGTTCACGGGATGATCAAACGCATCTGGAACGGAAGTTATAAAGTTTCCGGCGATAAGATGGAAGCGATCGAGGCGTGGGCCGCAGCCTATCTTGAAGATGGCGCCAAGGGAGATGCCGGATTAAATCACGCCTTTGTTACGGTCGGTTGGAAGGCCAGCGACGCCAGCGTGCTGACAGCACTCAGATGGCGGACGGATGTTTATAAGGAATTGACCGGCACACCTTAATTGCTATCAACTGATTATTAGTACCAGCGACACAACATCGGAATAGTGCGATAGACGTAGGCCTTCTCATCCAAAATGCCGTGCAGACTTTCAAGCGAGAAGCGTTCCATCTTTTTACGTTTGAAGTGATAAAAGGTATCTTCAACTTTTTGTGAATCAGCACTTAAACAAAGGGTAAAAGAATCTGCTGCCTGACCTGGAATCGGCATCTCGCTGCAGGTTCTCGCCAGGTGATCTTGATAGAGACGCCCCTTCTGTTTGGCGTTCAGAACATTCAGGCCTTCCATGTTCAACTCAGGCAACCATGGCGCAATTTCAGTTTGGTAAAATTGTGAAATGGCCTGGTGCTCGCTCATCGCCTTTTTAAATTTTCTCTTACAAAGGGCCGAGGCTGATTCGGCAAGTTCTTCGATCGTTTGTTGTGAATCATTATTTCGCATAGAGGGAAGATCATTGCTAGGAGCATACCTGGCATTGAGTTCTTTTTGCTGGAGCAAAAATTTGGTCTTCTCCTCTTCCGGCCAGGCCGAAACAGTTCGACAAACATTTTCCAAAGTGAGATGTCCTTTGCGTTTTAGTCCCAATTTTTGATAGCGCTGTTCCAGCTCGGCGCGATCAGCAGGAAAAAGTTTGTCCTTATGTCTGGCGACGTAACCATTGAGGCACATATAGGCCAATTGCTTCTTCACCTGACGAGCAAGGTGCCCTTGAATATAAGACTCATTAACCGCCTCGCTCCAATAATTCGAAACGTAGTCGCAGAAATTAAACTCGCGGGTTAAAACCGGGCGATCGCCTTCCCACCTAATCAAAGCAGTTTGATGAGGGCCGATACCGTCTTCAAAAAGTCCGCGCAAAAATAAATATCCTTCATAATTGGCGACCAAATCCGCGTTGGAATAAATATTGGTGGTCAGTTCACCCCACAGAGTTTTCTCGGTGAAGATAGAAAAATTAAGCGCGTGTTTTTCCGCCTCGGCCGAGTCACGGCCCTTCTTAAGATTTTTATTATAGATGTGGCCCAGGATTCCACCCACGCCAAAAAAGTGACTCATCTTATCGCTGCCGGTGTGAACACCGCACAGATTGATGGTGTGTGAAAGTCCTTTCACGCGAATAATGGGAGACGCCATAAAAGTCGTGGTATTGAAAATACTTATCTTTTTGTCGCTGGCGGTTTCAATATTGCCCGACGAATTCACCCAACGCTCAAGCTGACGAGAAGAAAAAAGCAGGGCGATCTGCTGGCCCAATTTTTCTTCATCACGCGGCCCCACATAACGAGAGGTCGCCGCTTTGAGACCTTGATTAACAATGTTGTTCAGCTCAACACTGGCATCTTTTAAATTCATGTCCAAAAAAGAGTACTGATCGGTTTCATACGCACCGGCCGTCCCTAACAAAACAAAACCAAGAGTGATAGAAAAAAATTTGGTAAACATAAAAGATCCCTGCTAAAAATGCGCACATTCGCATAGTTAAAACGAAAAAACGAACTGGCCTATATTTAATACACATCCTCGCGAGAACAAGCTCTTGTTTTCATGTGACGACTCAAGCGGAACTCTTTCCGGGCCCTTTTTATTTTACGCCGTTGCCTTTGATGTTCAGAACATAAGGAGCATAGGGACCGAAGTAGCTTGAGAGATTTTCAGCTTTTTCGGGATTAAGCGGACAGCTCATTCCTAGATTGGCCAGGCGTTCCTTAACTTTGTCCAGCAGCTGTTCCGTTCTAAAAAGAGAACAGTTCATCGCCTCATCCCAACTGTCGTCCACGTAGGGAAGTAAATCAATTTGCTGAGTCCTCTTCCATTTTCCTTCCACGCAAGTGACGTAAGGCCCCATCGACGGTTCAAAAGATAGGTAGTCTTTTCCTTTACCTAAGAGGTGATTAAAAAAATGCATGCCCTTGAAATTGGCGGCCAAATCACCGTAAGACATGACTCCAGTCATCAGGGCACCCAAAGTTCCTTGTTCAGTGCCAAGGCCATACTTGAGCACCTCTTCAATCGGTTTTTTATCAATGACGTGCATTTTATAATAGGCGAAACCGCGACCAAAAAAATGTTCCCACTTATCTGTGCCAAACTGGTGGTCACCCATTTTGATGACAAAAGCGGTGGTATCCCAAACTTCGCCCAAGGCGCCAACCACCAAAGAATCAAGGCCAAAGTCCTGATAGATGCTCTCCTTGATATGAATGCGTCTTCTTGGAACATCTTTTCCATGATGAACGTAGCGGGCAAATTTATCTTGAAAATGATTTCTAAAGCGAACTTTAACGGCGTGAAGCAGGCGTGCCTCATCACAGGAATGATGGCGATTGGCAGCGTTGACCGCCTCATCAATCAGCTCATTGGCCTTCTTATTCAGCACCACCGTGGCATCGCCAAGGGGAGCATCACGCTTGGTGAAGTTGTCCACTTCAGAGGCGTGAAGACCGGTAGACATCAGTAAGACAAAGGTTATTAGTGTGGCAGTTTTCATGCCGCCTTCTATAGCATGAACTGATCTCATGAATTTGATCAGTATAAAATCTTCACACAGCTATAGGTCGGCAGCAAAACATGAGATGATCCGGCCCATATATAAGGACATCTTGTGAAATTACCAGCAGTTTTATTGACCGTTGCCCTCTTAAGCATGGGTACCGTTTCGGCGCGGGAAACCGATCAATACCTGTCCTGGGATATTGAGCTTCAAGACTCGGCCCCTCTCATCAATGGCTACCTTGATAAGGCCATGCAATCAGTCCTAGATAACCCCGAAAACAAGCATAAATCCTGCCAGGATTTGAGCAAAAAATTCTATCAGCAGCTGATCGGACCTTACACTTTTAGCGAACTTAGTATCTGGGCGCAAAATGGCAAAGACATGCAAAGTTATCGCTTTCCTTCCGTAGGAAAAAGCGAGTATGTCAAAGAATCAATCTATGGCGGAGAAGGTGCCAGCCCCATCATTAGATGGGTGATTGGACTTGCACCAACCCTCAATATTAACGGCATTTATCTGGGCACAGATAAGCTTGGTCATATCTCCTATATGGGTAACAAGTATTACAAAAAATATTTGAAGCTGCGAAAGAAAGGATTGGATGAAGACAAGGCCATCAGCAAAGTTCTTGAAGGTGGAATCAGAAGTGAAGTCGTGCTGGGTGGATTTTACGGAACTTCTTCTATCAGCGATTTGGAAGGAAATTATCAAGGTTTGCGATTGGCCATCGATCTTTGTGAAGGTAAGAATCCCATCTTGAGCAAGGAAGATGGAAAATGGAGCGTGGATAAAGAGCGCTTAAAAATCCAAAATTACGTAACACCAGAAATGGATGAATCCTATTATCCGATAATCTTTGGCAAATTGACTTGGAATGATTCGGTAAAAGAAAGAATTCAAAAAATTTGCGCTGAAAAAGATTTAACCATCGTCAAAAAACGCTTCGCCTACTATCGCGAGAATTTCCAAAAAAGCCGCAATATCTTAATCATGAACGCCAAAATGCAACTTGATCCAAAATTCGACAATTCAAAATTTAGTTATCAAAAGGTTTGTGGCCTGGATTTCTAGACGAAATCCATTCAATAAGTTAGATTAGCTTCTATGTATACTCAATATATTATTCCAGTCATCGTCGTGCTCTTTTTGATCTTCAAATTTTATCGCCAGCGTATGGCGCTAAAGAAGGTCCCGCTTCTCTTAAAAGAAGGGGCCGTTGTTGTTGATGTCAGGACGCCGGCAGAATTTAAACAACACGCCAATCCCGCCAGTGTTAATATTCCCTTAAACGAAATTAAGGGACGCCTTCAGGAATTGGATAAAAGCAAACCGATTATTCTTTGCTGTGCCTCAGGGGCCCGAAGCGGAATGGCCGCCGGCATTCTTAAAAAAAATGGTTTCAAAACTGTTTTCAATGCCGGACGTTGGACCAACACTTTGGTTCATTCTCATTCTAGTGCGCCAGCAAACTCATAACATTTTCGTAAACCACATCTTCTCCGTAGAACACCTGTAGTTTGAATTTCAGCGCTTTTTTCTTGGCCTTCGCTTTAAATTGATAGGCGAGTTTTACCGACACTTTTTCACCACGACTAATCGGATTGGTACTCAGCTCGGGCCGTACCACATTGATGAGCGCTTCAGTTTCAGCATCGTTGGCGGAAAGTTTCACGCGATAGCCGGCAGGCACATTGTCGCGCATTCCGGTCAGCTCTGCCTCTACTTCATGAGTGCGATACTTCCAGGTAAAAGGCCAGAATCCCCAGTCACGCCATTTCGGCTTGGCCTCGAAATCAAGCGCTGTCGTAATGCCAGGGTTCACCTTCACCACACCTTCATAGACAACAGGCAAACGCTCCTCACTTTTCACGCCGTCACCAGGAACAATAACCTGGCCTTTCAACCAAAATTTTTCGCCTGGAACCGCATCATCATTAATTTTGGCGGACAACACATCATGCAGTTCAATCACCCTTTGCGCCGGGAGATCGCGCAACTCATGGGACTGGGCCGCCATTTCGATATTGGAACTTTTTTCCGTGATCGCCAGCCTTCCTAACGCTGGTGCCAGCACCCCACCACCGGCATTGTACAAATTAATTCCCAGAGCGAGATCGGCACCTTGAATTGGGCCGCGGGCATCGTTGGAAATAATCAAGGCACTATTGTTGGCAACAAGGCGAATAAGCGCATGAGCATTAGCAAAGGTTTGCGCCTGGGCACGGCCTCTGGCAAAAGCGCGTTCCTCGGCACCCGGCAGAGTCTCGGCAAAACCATTGCGCTGGCCATCCTCTTCACCTTTGGCGCGAATTTCACGCACACCGCGTGCTCGCGCCTCGGCGTAAACCACCACACGCGATTCCTCTTTCGATGCCAAAAAAAGATTGTTTTTATTTTTGGCAAAATTGGCATCATAACGCTGATGCCATTCACCGGGATAATTCTGAGCGAAAACCTGCCAGTGCATCTCGGCTGCACCTTGATTAAATGCCGCTCCGTATGATTCCTCACAGGCGCGCAGATAATCAGCAACTTTTTTATAAACGCTACTACAATCACGGCCACCTAAATCTATAGGAATAACTCCGGCACCCTGATAGGCCACGTGAGCATCATAAAAATTTTGACGTGGGTCTTGGTAGCGCTTGATCTCCGCTTCCAATTTCACAATGACACTATTGATGGCCGAAACAATTTCTTTAGCATCTGCAATTTCTTCCGGCGACAATTCCGTTTCGTCTCCATTGATTTTTTGCGCTTCTTTATTTATCAGCAAGGCCTTCGAGATTCCATTACTCAAAACAACCTTGGTACCGGGAACAGTGGCGACGATTTCTTGCATGCGTTCAGCGTATCCCTTGGGAACATGGGTCCGTTCGGCCTGGGTTTCGGCCGCTTGACGTCCGAGTTCAAAACCCTCGGCATAGGCCGCATCGTAATCAGTCTTAGAATGCAGGCCATCGGCATATCCTGTTTCATCACCGACTAATTTCCCACGCAACAACCCTCGCCAGCGTCCATCCAACTCGGCGGCAATCAAACCATACTTGAGACCGTTGAGTTCACCCAAGCGACGGGCCTCGGCCTCACCCAAAGGTTTAGCTTTGCTGCTGCCCACAGGTCGGCCTTGCTTGGCACCAAGATCACGAGCGGCGGTCAGATAAAGTTGGTAGCGATTATAGCGCTCTTGATAGTCCGCCAATTTTTGCGCGGTAATTTTTTCCACCGCCTTCGCCACCTGATCTGCATCAGCGAAGATTTTTTGCAACTGCCTTAACTCAGTTTGAAATTGCGCCAACTCGCTTTGGCGGGCAGCAATCAGCGCTTGAAACTGTGAAATATTTTGGCGCGAAGTCGCAATCACATTCTGAAATTCTACAATAGCAGACTGCCTTGCCTGTTGCTCTTCTAACAGTTGCGCGCGCAAAGTTTCCGTTTCACGGCGAGAGCGATCATTTTGTTCAAGCAGGGCCAGCAAGCGCGCTCGTTCATTTTCCAGCGCCTGAACATTTTGCTGAACTTGCGCCACTCTTTGCAAGGCGGAAGTAACCTGTTCGCGAGCACGTTGAACCGCCGTGGCATATTGATTCATCTGTCGCTGTAATTCGGCGATTTGATTTTGCAGTTGAACTATAACTTCGCGCAACTGAGCAAGTCGCGCATCCATCTGACGGGACTGCGCTTCTTTTTGAGCGACCGTGCGCACGATCTCTTGCACTCGCGCCTCGGTTTGCGCCACGCTTTGAGCGGCGCGACTGGCATCGGCCTCGATCTGTTGTAAGCGCACAGCACTTGCCTGCACCTCTCGCGCCACGCTGTCTCTTCGGACTGCGCCTTCGCGCATGTTTTGTTCCGCACGGGTTACGTCGGTCTGAGTGCGAACGATATTTTGTTGAGCACGAGCGATGGCATTGCTGGCCTCAACCAGACTGCGCTCAATTTGTTGCAGTTCGGTTCGTGAGGCCACGCGACGAGTTTCAATCTCACGTCTTTGCCCCTCAAGTTTGGCCCGCTCCTGCCCAAGATTAGTGATCTCTTGCTGAGTACCACCGAGCTGTTGATTGGCCTCCGCAAAGGCCTGGCGCTTGGTTGCCAGGGATTCTCTCAGTGTTCGCAGTTGTGCTTGCAGGCGTTCATTTTCGGCGCGCAGGGCCTGAATCTTGGCCTGCACCTCGGGTGTTTGTTCTCCCGTGGATAATTGCTTGAGCATTTCCGCGTTTCGTTTCATCGCCTCGGTCATAGGTTCCATGGACGCCTGGCCTTGGTGAATTTCTTCCGCCAACGTGGCAATCTTCGACTGCAATTCACCTACACGTGCCTGCAAACCCCGTTCGCGTTCTGGAAATCGCGCCAAGGTATCGGCAATCTGGCGATCTTGGTTATCAAGGCCAGCAAGCTGATTATTAATATTTTGCTTTTGCTGTTGAAGAGTTGTCTGCTGATTCTGGGCCTGAAGCAATTCTTGTTTCGAGGCCTCCCACGCTTGTCGAGCTCGTTCCAGCGCTTCTTTTTGTGGAGCAATTTCTTGCTCAATTTGGCGCAAGCGCGCTTCATTTTGCGCCTGTATTTGGCGTTGTTGCTGAAGCGCCATTTGTTGTTGGCGATTTTGTTCGCGCAGTCCATTTAAATTATTTTCGAGAACACTGCGATCGCGCGCTAATTGTTCAAGCTCACGCCCCAGCTGTTGCCGCTCATTAATTGAGTTCGCCTCATCAGTGCGAGTTTGCGCCAACTGCCCCACCTTACCTTGCAGCTCTCCTTGGGCCAGGGCCTGGGCGCGCTCCACCTGGCGCAGGTCTTCTCTCAGCTGTTCTAAGCGTGCATTTTCACGTTGCAGATTGGCATTTTCCGCTGCCAGGCGATTGCGAAGATCGCTTTCACTCGACTGCAAACGGCGTCCTTCCTCAACTAAACTGTTGATCCGGGCCTCGGCACGGGGAATTTCCACGCTCAGGCGCTGCAATTGACTGCGATGATTGGCAATTTCGTTTTCCGAATTAGTAATTGTCTGCTGATTGGCCGCGATGCCGTCTTGATGAGAGCGAATCTCGTCTTGATGATGACTGATCTGCGCTTCTTTAGAACGAACACTACTGAGCGCTCCATTGGCCTCATCACGTCGGTCGTCTGAAGTCTCTTTTGCCGTCAGATAGCGCTGGTAATAGGTGTCCTTATCAATTTCATCGGGAAGGGAGCCAAAGGCCTTGCCAAAAAGCACCAGTGCCAGCCCTAAGAGCGCCAAAATAAAGAAGTGAAAGCGAAAATTTCCCATCGCCGACATAGATAAC
>JAHFAA010000566.1 GCA_023250775.1 Bdellovibrionales bacterium | reverse complement strand
GGCAATATAATGATGATCGACAAAGCAACTGGTGCAATAAAATATTATCCGTCCTTTCCTCTCACCCCCGACAAAGATGGGAATCTGCAACCACCCGAGCCGGAAACAGTGGGCCATTGCAAAATTCCCCTAAGTGAAAGCACCGATACCGTCGCGCAAGTCAATTCTCTCTACGACAGATGCCGTAGCGGACGCTGTCCAAAAGCAAGAAAGAGAGACCAAGAGGCAGCTGATGCAAGGGAGCGCGCTTCGTCTCGTGGCAGGACTCGCGCGGGCGCCCCGAAAGGTTAGGACGGATTGAGCACACATCTTCTCCCCTATCAATTGTTTCCTAATGGTCATTCTGGCGTGCATGGAAAGTGATACTGCCATTTGCGATTAGGGAGCCATCGGGAAATTGGCAGTAGGTTGTTTCATTTTTTTTCTCATCTCGAGCAAGGACTACCTGCCCGCCAAGTGGCCGGCACATGACCGCTCCAGGATTGGCCCCACCAGTTATATTCACATTTTTAAATGAAGCTTTTTTGAGTGCTTTGAACGCATCACAGTTATATTTATTATTTTTCTTATGGCAACTTTTGCTGATTATAATCCCGGCCTGGGCGTCCACGTAGAGTTGATATTGCTTTCCATCAATGACGGCCATTTCATCAGACTTTGCGGCAAGAGCTAAACTTTGCAGGCCGAAGATAAAAGTAATAAACATTCCCAATATTTTAATCATGAACCAACCCTTATTCGAAAAAGTTGACATCCACCAAATTGGCAAGCTCAACTTGCGAAACCCAGACCTTGCCGTCCATACGACAATCCATATCATCATTACCTTCTCGTGTAGAGAAAATGGTTCTGGAAGCATGGTAATTTTGGCATGCCGCCAGACCATGCCCCCATGAATTTTGGATCAGATACATGCATTGACGAGTTCCGTCCGCGGCAAATCGCCACTGCCGACCAACAATGACTGAAGCATGCATTCCACAATCTTGGCTGGCCGTATCTCTTTCTTCCTTAGTCTTTCCATCAATACTTTTTTGAAATGTGTTTACTCCATTATTGATGTTGGGATAGGCCTTTTGAAAAAAAGTTGAGCAGTAGCCAATCCCTACAGGTTGTTTTTTTTGCGTCAGGTTTTCATCAATGGCCCTTTGTAAATCGGCAACCGTCTTGTTGGCATGGGCCGGTTGTTTTGGGCCCTTGAGACGCGAGAGAACTTTAAGTTTGGGTAGCTGCATGTCTTTAGGATTTAATTTTGTCTGAGGGGCAATACAACGCTCCTTTAGGTATTCATTCCAGAAACTTGCCTGTTGATGTTTGTTGAGTAAGTTGTTGGCCTTGGCAGCATCAACAATTCCCTGAGGGAGAAGAAAAAATTTCTCCATTCGGCACATGATGATATTCACAGCACGGCCTCTGCTGGATAACATCATATCTCTTTCCTCCACTTCGTCGGTGGTGAGAAGCCGTGGCGGACTAATGAGAAAATCGAGACGTTTCATTGAATCATCATAAAATTTCAAATTCCTAATAAGTTGTTCGAATGCTTGGCGATCATCGCTTGTATCTGAGAGATCACAGGAGCCACCCGTTAGCGCGGCTTGAATCATGTTGGGAATATCAGAGCCGGCGTCACCATCAAAGGCCCCAACAAAATTGTTACTAATTTTTTCATTCACATATAGGGAGAACGGAGAGGTAAGGTGATTTGGAGGTCCATTTAAGGACGGGGCTGGATATTTTTTGGCAAGATAGGCATCGATTAAAATGGCCGAGGCGTGAGCGGTACAACTTCCAACTTGGCCTTGGTCGCGTGAAGGAATATTCGCAGTTGGTCCAGCATCGAGATCAAGACGAACTTCACCACAGTCACTTTCACCATGCTTGAGTGATTCGAGTTCATCCAAATCAATAGTCTGGGCCGACAGATGAAATGAACAGGTTAATACCAGTAACAAAAATGTTTTTATCATATGCAAAATATTCCCCAACCCACTTTGGTGGGCCACTCAACCACTTTATCATGGCAATGCTTTGACAATCAGTGGTCACATAATGCCTAAACTTGACCGAAGGAGTCTTGTTAAGGACGGATTGAGCACTGCCTTGCGGGCCAAGCCGATTAACAGTGAAAAGGATTCTGAATTTTTCTAGAATCAAATCGAAAGCTGAGAATGCAGCAATTCAAAAATTTCATTTTTGCGCGCAAGCTTGCGTTTTGTTTTGCCAAACAATCCATGTTTTTTCTCAATCAAAGAGCCATTACATAGTTTAAGTTCGCTATCGGCCGTCGCGATAATTTGTGCCGCCTGTTGCGCCTTATTCATCACCTTGTCTTGGGGGTATTT
>JAHFAA010000160.1 GCA_023250775.1 Bdellovibrionales bacterium | reverse complement strand
TACAGATTATCGACTTGAGGAACCTCTGCCACCAAAATATCCTATTTTTAATCCTGAACGTTATCGAATGGCGCTGGCCTACGCATTCGGACCGCAACGCAAGGTCAACTATCCTTATCCCTCACTGATCACGGGCGAAGACTTTAAAGTTCGCCAAGGTTTCTACGGACATTATGTGAAAAAAGTCGACTGGGACCCTTATGATCGTTTTTATTTTGGCGCTTTTGGCTACTTCTTTACCTCTCAAACTGATTTCTCTCTTCTCGACGGCGTGTTTGCGGTTGAAAACCAAAAGATTGCTTCTGTTGGTCCATACTTTTCCTATGACACTTTTCGGACAGAAAAACTTACCTTGGCCTTTGCTGGTGGGCTTACCGCTAATTATCATACGATGAAAATTCAGGCCCTGCGAAATGGAAATTTAGAGGAACGCACCTTTGCCAATTGGACCCTTACTCCGCGAATTGGTTCCAATATTCAGATCAAAAACATTTTCCCCGACACAGACTTGTTTACGGGCATCGAACTTCAGGTCGCCTACCCATTCATTTTAAAACCCAAAGATCCTCAAGAAGATCGCAGTAACTGGAATCAAGAAAAAGATCGAGTATATTTTTCCCATGGCACTCAGCTCTCTGTGGCGATGGGTGTGCAGGCCAACTATCAGTAAATTCGAACCTCGGCCAATACCCGAGTATTTCGAATTGATAAAATATTCCCTTTTCCTGTGACAAATTTCGACATGATAAAATGTTAAAAATGTCTAAAGTTTAAACAGTCGGCCCCGATAAGACATTTGTAGGCCAGGACGGCCGTATATCAAACCTTGCTAGGAGGGTGCCATATGAAAAATCAACATACCGAAACTGAAGTTCTTTTTCAAAAAATGGGAAATCGTTGGTACGTATTCACTGAGATCAACAACGAATTTTTCTACTCTCCACTACCAGAAGGAGTTGATCCTCGCACAACAAAATTAGAAATGTGCCAGGTGATTGAAGAACACATGAGTAAGGTTATTAACCATTCTCGACGTCAAGCTGAGCCATCCGCAGCTTAATTGTAATTATATGAATCCCAAGAAAAAACGCTCAAATATTCTGCATTTTAAATTTAAAGACGCTGAAAAGAAGACACCCTCTCCTATGGAAATAGAAAATATAAAACAGCAAATTGAGCAATTTCGTAAGGCCCTCGGGGAAAAAATGAAAGACCCGAACCTGGCAAAAAAAGCGGCCCACCTTCTTTCGCTTTGGATTGCCGGTGAAAAAGTAGAGTCAAATTCAACTCCTGAAGACAGCAAAGGAAGCGAAAAGAAAAAAAAGAAGGCCGCCTAAAAGGAATTCAATGAGATGGTGCGCCAACGCGGCGCACTGACCTGTTGCCGAGATGCATCTAGTTTGCTACACAGCACCTTCCATGGATCACACCTACAGACCAGATTTTGTTTATAAGCATGATAACCCCTATCACGATCGTTTAGGGGAATTTCAGGAATTCGTTTTGCGCGACACCGAAGGCGAGGCGTTTTCTGGTCATTGGAATGAAAAATATTTTAAACGTCAGGCCCCACTCTACTTAGAAATCGGAACAGGATACGGCGATTTCATGATGGAATTTTGCGAAAAGAATTCACACGCCAATTTTGTAGGGTTGGATTATCGCTTTAAACGCAGCTATCAAGTGGCAAAAAAACTTTCCAAAATGGAATTCAAAAATTTTTGCTATCTTCGTGCACGCGGCGAACGAATCGCACTGACTTTTGGCGAAAATGAATTAGACGGAATTTTCTTTTTCTTTTCTGATCCCTGGCCGAAAAAAAAGCATCACAAGAAACGCCTTTTCCAACTACCGCTGCTGCAAAATGCTTACCAAGTTTTAAAACCAGGCGGAAAACTTTTTGTTAAAACAGATCATGATGGCTATGCCGAATGGATGGAAAATCTCCTGCAAAACCAAGGCCAATTTACAGTCGAATTTAAAACAAAAAATCTCTGGGAAGAGCTTGCAAGCGGCGTCTTCACCACTGACTCGGCGCCTTTCCTCTCCACTTTTCAAACAAAGTTTGAGAGGATTTTCATTTCTCAGGGAACAAAGATTAAGGCCTTCGTACTGACATCAACGAAAGCTTCATCGTCCCTGACAAATTAATGCTGACAACTGAGCGAGGACCGGTTTCGTGAGTGATGATTTAATTCGCCAAATAAAAGAGTCCCCGATTTCTGCCGTTGTCGGGCAGTTTATTTCTTTGCAAAAAAGCGGCAGCACCATCAAAGGATTATGCCCTTTTCACCCCGACCGCAAACCTTCACTGGTCGTCAATGATACTAAAAAACTTTTTAAATGTTTCGCCTGCGATGTGGGCGGTGATGCCATCACCTTCGTGCAAAAATTTAAGCATCTTGATTTTCGTGAGGCGCTGCGCGAGTGTGCCAAAATTTTGGGTCTTAGCACTGATGAACTTGATCGTGTCCAAAACGTCGATCCCGAACGCCTTCTGGCGCGAAAAATCTTAAGCAAAGCGGTCTTGATTTATGGCAAGATCGCCGCTGACGGACCTCATCCTGTTTTCCAAGATTTTCTTCAGGCCCGCGCTCTTCATCCAGAAATCGCCGAGCAGTTCCAATTGGGATTTGCGCCTCATAATTCGGCCCTAACCCATTATCTGGAAAGTATCCCTCATGAAGCAGATCGCGCTTCCGCTCTACAAATGGCGCTCAAAATTGGCCTGATCCTCGAGGACAAAAACCACAAGAACCGCTATTACGATAAGTTTCGCGACCGCATTATGTTTCCGATTTGGGATCATTTCGGCCATATCCAAGGCTTCACGGCGCGGGCCATTCGCGACGAACAGCAGCCTAAATACTTGAACTCAAATGAATCCTTTGTCTTCAGTAAGAAGAGTCTTCTCTATGGCCTGCACTTTGCAAAACCCTCTATCCGTGAGTTGGACCAACTCATCTTGTGTGAGGGAAATATGGATGCCATCGCTTTGTTCCAGCACGGTTTCAAACAATCTGTCGCCATTATGGGTACGGCCATGAATGAATTCGGCCTATCCCATATCAGAGGTCTGACCAAAAACATCTGGCTGGCCTTGGATTCTGACGGGCCGGGAATGCAAGCGGCCCAACGTTCCGCTAATCTCCTGCACAAAATTGGAATCATGCCCAAGTATTTAGATTTTTCTCCCTACAAAGACCCTGATGAATTATTGAAAAATGAAGGTGCGCTATCCCTACAAAAACGCATGGATGAGGCCCCTATTCTGATTGATTACCTGCTGGCGAAAGAATATCCCGAAAAAATGCCCGAGCTGATCGAACAAAAACAGGCCCTGCTTCTTAAGGCCTTCACACTTTTGGCACCTTTGGGTGACTCACTCAGTGCCAGCGAACGAATCATGAGTTTCGCGCAAAAAATTGGATTAAAATCGGATTCGACCACCATTCGCCAAGAATATCAAAGCTTTCTCAAGGGAGATGCCGCCCGCTTAGGCCTGACGAGTCCCATAAATCCAGTGCCCACGCTCAAAACTCAAGCTCCGATCTCAACTCCCAGCGAAATATCCGAGCGTCCCGAAGTTCCTGCCGCAGCAGAATTGAAACAAGAATTGAAAATTTCCAAGTCTCACACTTTGATCTTAAGACTGCTCTTAGAAAATCCCCTCTGCTTGGCACAAGAAAAACTCAAAGAAGTGCTTGATTTACTCGAAAGCGATGAGATAAAACAGTATGTTGGCTCTTTAAGAGACCTTTATTTTGAGGTGGAAGAGGCAGAGTTTGTTGACATGGCCTTGGCCATCTTAAATCAGGAGCGATGGCCAGTATCTTTAAAAGAAGTTGTCGGAGCAATTCTTTTTGATCTCGGTCACCAAACAAATGGTCACGCTAAAACTCATGACAGGACATTAGAAGTTAAGATCGCAGAAAAATTACTTAAAGATTTATATCATCGACTTGAGGAAGAGCGGCAAAAAACTAAGCGATACACGATCAAGGAACGACAGCTTAAGAACGACACTTTAGAAGGCGCTAACTTTTTGCTTGAAGAACTAAATGAAGTGCAAAAAAAATTGCACGAACTTAATAAAACGAGAAGGAAAACTTCTCAAGTAAAGGAATTGTAAATGCTAGCTGATAACTTTTTACAATCCAAGGAATTTCAAAAACTCGTCTATAAGGGAAGGGATCAACAATTCCTCACCCCAGAAGAGATTAATGACGCAATTCCTGCCAGTATCGTCACCCCAGATGATATTGATAAAATTCTCCTGAAAATTTTTGAAATGCGCATTGAAGTTCAGGCCAGCGGCACTGAAGAAGTTGTCGCAGAAGAAGGCATTCGCCTGGATGGAACTGAAATTATCGAAGAAACTCTTTCACGCGAAGAGAAAGCGGAACTCCGTTCGGCCTCAACCGATCCGGTAAAACTCTATTTGAAACGCATGGGTTCTGTCGCCCTTCTGACCCGAGAAGGTGAAGTTGAGATTGCAAAACAAATTGAGGAAGGCGAGCGAGAAATTATCACTTCGTCCTTGACCTCATCACACGCGCTCAAAGAAATCATTAAGCTGAAGGATAAAATTGAAGGCCATGAAAACTCCACTGAATTTGTAAAAGAGTTGGTGCGTGGTCTGGACGATGAATCTGCGCCTCAGGAAATCAAGCAAGTTAAAGACGACATCTATGCGGTTATCGACGACCTGAAAATTTTCCTGAAAGATACCGAGCAAGAAGACGGCACGCTTCGAAAATTTACAGTTCAAGAGAAAAAAACCTTTGAACATATTTCTGCTCGTTTGGCCGATTTGACTTTTAACCGTAAACTCATCAATAGCTTCGTTGAACCGGTTAAAAAATACTTTCTGCAATTCAATGAGCTGTATGAATCTGAAGATCGAATCTTTAAATTTCTCGAGGTAAAAAATACCGATGAATACAAAGTCCTCTATGAAAAAATTATGGAGGATGACAATTTCAAACGTAAATTGGCCAAAGATCTTTTCACGACAGAGGCCAAAATCGAACAGCTTATTCGTAACCAAGAAGACGTTTTAAGAAAATTACGACGTCTTACTCTTGAAGCTGGTATGGAATACCGAGATATCGAAAGCGTGTATAACATCATTTTGAAAGGCGAAGAGAAGGCCGACAAAGCTAAATCTCAGCTGGTCGAGGCCAACCTCCGCTTGGTTGTTTCTATCGCTAAGAAATACACAAACCGCGGCCTGCAATTCCTTGATTTGATCCAGGAAGGAAATATTGGTCTGATGAAAGCGGTTGATAAATTTGAATACCGTCGTGGCTATAAGTTTTCGACGTATGCTACCTGGTGGATTCGCCAGGCCATTACTCGCGCGATTGCCGATCAGGCGCGAACCATTCGAATTCCAGTTCACATGATTGAAACGATCAACAAAATGGTTCGTACAACTCGACAACTCATTCAGGAGCTTGGTCGTGAACCAACCCCCGAAGAGATTGCTGATCGAATGGAGCTTCCAGTCGACAAGGTCAAAAAAGTTCAGAAAATTTCCAAGGAACCGATTTCTCTCGAAACTCCGATTGGCGAGGAAGAGGATTCAAGTTTAGGCGATTTTATTGAAGATAAAAAAATGATTTCTCCTGCCGATGCGGTCATGAGCATTACTTTGTCGGAGCAAACCCGTGCGGTTTTGGCAACTTTAACTCCTCGTGAAGAAAAAGTGCTGCGCATGCGTTTTGGAATCGGAGAAAAGTCTGACCATACATTGGAAGAAGTTGGACAAGATTTCTTTGTTACTCGCGAACGTATCCGCCAAATCGAGGCAAAAGCGCTGCGGAAATTACGCCATCCAAGTCGTGCAAAATTGCTGAAATCCTACCTAGAAGGTCACGCTGGTGTCGGCAATGGTTTTGGTAGCGGAGGCGCTGGTGGCCCTGGAAGTGGTGAAGGCAGCGGAAATGCTGCTGGCAACAATTAGTTACGCATTCCACAAAATAGTAAAGCAAAACAAAAAGGTCCCTTAATTTGGGACCTTTTTGTTATCAGACGAACATTCATAAAAACGTAAAAATCAGTTAGAATGAACGTTTAACCTGATCTGATTGATCAACACGGCCGACAGTAAAACCATGAATGATATTCCCGCGACCAGCATTGAAAAACCGGCCCTTGATGGTAAGAATTTATTTTCTGAATCCGTTCTTCGTCAAGCCCGCAAACTGCTCATGCTTTCACGACTCTCAATTTCTTTTGTAAAAGAAACTGAGAGATATATTATCGTTTCAGGCATTGTGCGTGACGATCGTGCCCATGAGGCCAAAATTGTCTATCGCTTTCACTCCAACCATATTGATGGCGTTCTAAGCTCTAACTGCGACTGCTCGCTGTGGACCAAAGAATCTCACTGCGCCCATACGGCGTCGTTATTTATCTACCATTTTTTTGCCCAGCAAACGCAGGATCAAGATAATTTGCCCGATTCTCGCTCTCAGGCAATCAATATTTATCATGGACTTAATCAGAACATGAACAATCTTCATGCTGATGGCGACATGAAACAAATGGGGGCCGTGACACCGCTCGAGTTTGGAACAGTGATCAATGGGCCCAGTAAGCTTCAAGGAGCTTCACCCAGCTCAACATATTCAACACTCCAATATGTTCTCACGACAAAAAAAACAGTTCCCTTTCCAGTTCCAAAAAATTGGGAAGGAAAACTTCAAATACACTACAACTATAGACCGCCCGAAACCCCCAATCTCATTCCCGATGTGCCTGAATTATTTTTTACTTTTCAGCGTCCGGTAATGGACGAAGGCGGGGCGCCCATTGTCGAGAAGGACATTTCCATTTTTGAGAACCTGTATTTGTTCAATTGGAAAACAGGGGAGGCCTGGCATTTCCCCAGCGAAGTCAAAGATATTGTGCAAAAGCTGAGATACTTGCATTTCGATATCGGGATCAATCAACTTATCTGGTTTTCTACCCTGCCTGGATTTTCTGAGTACTGTGATCTAATCCTTCAAGGAAAAAGGCTTCATGAACATGAGGTCTCGAAGATTACCCCCACGATTTCGATTAATGCTTCAGATAAAAATACTCTCGACTTTGAGCTTTCGTTTATTGACGAGAGTAAAAAGCTATACTCCCCTCCGGAGATTTTTAGCGCGCTCACTTTTGAAGATGGCCTGCTTGGCAGTTTCAAAAAGAAAAAAGATGCGTACAGCTTTATCCTCCATCTACACGAAATTTTCAAAGGCGATAATAATATTTCATTTCGCGCCAATACCTTTGACCGCTTGAGGCGCGATTGGCCTATCTATATGCAATACATGGTCGCGCCTGGACCATATTATGAATTTGATTTGTTTAATCAATGTTTTGTTCAAGTTGAAAAAGACGTCTTAATCGATCTCTTCAATTCTTTGATTGACGCCTTTGGTGATACCATTTTTCGTTTTTCGGTTTATCACAAAGAGCAACTCAATCTTATCTATAACATACAAACGGGAGTCGCTTTTCAACATTTGCGAAGCTTTATCGAAAAAGTCCAATTGCGAGGTATTGCCGTCTATTTTGATCGTCGGGAAATTGGCCAATGGCATTCACGGATTCGTTTCGAACGGCGCTCTTCGACCACAAAATGGTTTGAACTTGATGTTACACTTAATGCCAGGGACTTTGATATTCTCAAAAATGTTGATAAGCAAACCGGCATGGCGATGTCTGATGCGGGTCTGATTCTTCTCAATAACGACCAATTAAATCTGGCAAAAATGCTTTCAAAAGTTTTCGACAGCTCAACAAAAACTGAAGGCAAATTGGCCGATAATGATCTCCGCGAATATCGTTTTTCCATCCCTTATAATCGCGCACGAATCATCGAAATCTTTGAACTCAAAAAAATCGGCATCGCCGGCATTTTGACGGAAGAAGAAGAAAATCTCTGCCACAAACTTTTAAATTTAACTGAAATGCCAACCTATGACATTCCAGAGTCTTTAGGGGGAGTTCTTCGTCCCTATCAGCGCGTCGGATACAACTGGCTGCGTTTTCTTTTTGAGCATAGACTCGGCGCCTGCCTCGCCGACGATATGGGTTTGGGTAAAACGATTCAGGTCATTGCGCTTCTTAAATCAATTGAGAAAGGATTGAAGCGTGTTCTCATCGTCTGTCC
>JAHFAA010000565.1 GCA_023250775.1 Bdellovibrionales bacterium | reverse complement strand
GCTACTGTGAATGCTAGTGCTCAGAGAATTTCCAAAATTTGGATGGTGAATATGTACGGCGGTCTTGCCCGTCACGTACTTGTAACAGACGACGCTTTTGCTTTAGTCGTTTGCCACGAACTCTCACACCATCTTGGTGGCGCTCCTAAAATTGGCGGCTCCTCATCTCAATGGGCATCTAACGAAGGGCAAGCCGATTATGCTGGATCCATGAAGTGTTTTCGTCGGGTGTTTGAAACTGAAGATAATCAAACAGCTGTTTCTCACATGACGGTTGACCCTCTTGTACAAAAGAGTTGCGCTGAGCACTTCACTCTCGCCAACGATCAGGCCCTATGTGCTCGTGCTGCCATGGCCGGTAAATCTCTCGCTGATCTTCTTGGGGAATTAGGCGGCGAAGGCGCCGTTGCTTTCAACACTCCCGATCCTTCTCATGTAAGTCGCACAAATGATGAGCATCCAGCTGCTCAATGTCGTCTTGATACTTATTTCGCAGGCGCCCTTTGCGATAAGGCCGTTGTGGATGAAGTTTCGAATAGCGACGCAAATGTAGGTGTTTGTACTACCGCTCAAGGTTACACTTTTGGAACACGTCCTCTTTGCTGGTTCAAACCCTAGTTTCCGTAGAATTTAAATTTAAAAAGAACGGTAGTTGCTCGTGAACTACCGTTCTTTTTGATGTTTGAAGGTAGCGTATGGCCCTCCGGCCGGTTAATCCTGAAAGTGTTCGCCAAGATTTGCTTGGCCTTACTCTGTGGTTTACAGAAGGCGAACGAAATCTTCTCATCGTCCACGATGAACGCGGCATTATTTTTTTTGAATACACTGATGCGAATAAAGTCGTGCATGGTGGTCGAGGCCTGCAATTTAAGGCCGGTGAGATAGGAAGTTCCCACACTCCACTGAGCTATTTGAGACGCTCAAGGATGATCGAGTATCAGGAATCGATTAAGGGTGAGATTACTGATGCTTTGAAAAAGGACATTGAGGCCTGCGAAGCGATGCCTCCCTATTTGCGCCAGACGCTGAACGCTTATCTAAACGGAGACTTCCGCAATCTTGAATTTATCTCGCCTTTAAAAAACTATCGACCTTCGCGCAAAACCAGCGCACTCACCGCCTTATTCCAGGCGATACCTCAACAGTTTCGTTATCGCCTTTCTCGCTGGTTAAATGGATGGTTTCTGCCTGTGACGATGGGGGTGATCGTTGCCTGTGTGATGGCGGCCTTTATTTACAAACAGCACACCAAGTATGATCCCGCTCGACTGTGTTTGAATACCGGTCACTACAATGACTGCGCCGAAACTCTGAAGCGCTCCTTGACGTCACAAGAACCTGAACAAAAATCTGTTGAACAAGCTTTGCAAAAATTACTGTTATTTTGTAAAGACAGAAGTCAGCCAGACGCATGTAATTTGATTTTTGATTATTATAAGAAAAAAAATGACAATGCCTGGGTCAAAGAAAATCTTATTCCAAATTGTCGGCCCGATTCGTTGAATAATATCTGCTCTTTACTTCACCGTATTTTTGCCGAGGCATTTTCTCGAGACGGGGCCGAAACTCACCAAGTTATTTATTCTCAGGCCCTGCAATGTCAGTATCTCCGACAGCTGGTGAACAAAAAATTGGCCGTGAACACGCTAGATCTAAATTTATTACATGAGCTGCGTGAGTGTCCCCGGGAACTAACTCTGTCCATGGATGCATCAGATACGCGATCTTTGTGTCACGAATGGGGAATTTGCACTCCTTCTTTGGTGGATACTCTTTGGAAAAAACGCAGCACCCCAGAGGATGTCAAACGACTTATTAGTGCTCTCGGAAATGCCTGTCGAACATATCAAGATGATCAATGTATTCTTTCTGCCTGTATTTGGACGACGGAAATCAACAAGGCCCTTTTTAGACCGGACGAGATTTTATTTTGGAAAGATGCGGAAAGAGAAAAACATATTTGGGCAAAAAGTATTCCACAGTTGTATCCCACCATGACGTCCTCTGAGCAGGGGCAGGCGAGAGAAAGCTGGAATCGTGAATGTTCCTCAGGAGATATTCGTTCCTGTTTTGCTTATGCGTCGACGTCCGCAGACAAAGACTTATCTCAGAACGTAAAAAAATTCTGTTCTCAGTTACCTGAATATTTGAAAAAGGCACCGCCGCAAGAGCTGCTTGCTCTTCGTCTAAGTTTGAAACTGTCTGGTGAATAATCGATTTAGAAATCGCTGATTAAGTTAACGGCCTCGGGCATATCGATAAATGGATTGCGATTGCCTTGAATCTGCTCAATGGTATCGTTGCGTTCCATTTCCTGCTGATCGACTGGGTCTTCAGCATTCCATTTGCGC
>JAHFAA010000159.1:3757-8180 GCA_023250775.1 Bdellovibrionales bacterium | reverse complement strand
TCCGTTTTGGCAGGCGACATCCACAATAACCGGCAGCACTTTGGCCGCATGGATGTTAGCAATGTCGGCCGCTTCGTAAGGGCGGCTACCTACCGAGGGCCAGGAAAATCCACTGCCATGACCAATGTAATTCATCCAATACGAACCGAGGCCCAATTTTTGGTTTATATTGTCAGGTGTGGAATCAGGAGTCGCTTGATGAAAACGTGTCGCGCTTAAACCGAGGGTCTGCTCAAGCGGTGTCAGCATCCCTTCGAGATATTGCTGGTCACTGGGGTTCTGACCTTCGCTGCTGGCGATCCCAATCAGACCGGCGGACTTTTTATATTCTGAAACTGAGAGCAGCTCGAAATCCATACTCTTTTTTAAGATGCGCGCCACTTCGCCTGCATCATCACTGGCCACTCGACCGTAAAACACATCGGCAATGGTGTCGCCTTCTCCGCCATAGGTAAAATAAGGCAGATCGGTGGGCGTTTGCGCCTCAAATTCAGTTTGCATATAAAATGTCGGAATAGAATTTTCATTGCCGATCATTAAAACATGAGTGAAGGTTTGCGAGGCCTTAAAAAATTCTGCCAGGCCTTCTTTGGTGCCGCCGGCACTTTCAAAACTCTTCAACGTCACCTGAAAACCTCTGGCCTTTTTATAATCGGCAAAGGGTTGCACACTTGCCAGCAATTTTTCCGGTGCCACAATCAGGAGTTTGGGTTCGCTTTCAACACTCACCTGCGCCAATTGATCGGCATTCAGCAGTGTCACAGGCGCATTTCCTGCCTGCACCCGCAATTTTAAATCTGAATATAAATGAACGCTGAATTTTTCATCTTGAAGTGCTTGCAAGCGAAGCGGAAAAATGCTCAAACGTGTGAGAGGAATTCCGCGCAAGTCCCCCAGATATTCCAACTTATAAAAAGCACCCGGGTCAGACTGGGAAAAACTCTCAGGAACAAATTGATTTTGCATAACCTCATTACAACGGCAAGGACGTGGGAGATAGGGCGCAAGATTCATGGTGCCCAAGTTATGATCTTCACCTGTGTCGATCACAACTTTTAAATCTTCGGGCCGTGCCTGAATAAAAAAAGATTTAAAAGGCACCTGGGCCTTGGAAAGTTCGCTGGTTTGCTCCATTCCTTTAATCTTGATGCCTTCACTCGGAGCTGAAAGTTTGAAACTCAAAGTTTCCGCAGATTGCTCCTGGGCGAGGGCGAATGGAGCGGCGTTGGCCTTGAAAACAAAACTTAAGAGAAATAATAAAACTAAAAAATTGGATAGAATTCGTAACATCATGTTGCTCTCCTCCGCATCCTGCTTCGGGGTCATTTTGATGAATCAATCAATAGCGTTAAGAGCGTTTCGAAATGACGGTGAGAGTTCTTGAAGAAAGAAAATAAGGAGAAGGGCGACGGAAAAACTTACCGCCTACTTAGTACCGAAGATCTTGGAGGTTTTAAGGCCCGATTGCCGGGCGCCGCTGACTCTTGGGACGAGAAAATCAAAGATCACAACGGGAAGAAAGCGATTAAAAAGACTCAAAAGGCGCATCGGCCAAGGAAACATATATTGTCGGACTTTCCGAGCGGTCTTCTTGAGGATCACATCAGCGCAGTCCTCGGCACTAATCATGAAAGGCCGATCAAATTCATTGTGATCTGCCATGGGTGTTTTGATGAAGCCGGGTAAAAAGGTGCTGACAAACACGCCATAGGGCCGCAAATCGTTGCGGATCGATTCCAGTAGTGTGAGTTGCGCCGCCTTCGAGGCCGAGTAAGAAGCGGCCATAGGCAATCCTCGCATCGCCGCAAGACTACAAACGCCCACAATATGGCCGGACTTTCGCTTCGCCATCTCTGCAGCAAAGGCGGCCACCAAATGAGAAGTTCCAAAATAATTGACTTCCATAAGACGCCGGTCGATCTCGGCATTCCAATCGTAACCAGGGTTGATGCCACCTAGGCCGGCATTGGCAATCACGATGTCGGGTGTCTCGGCAGGGCCTAACTCTCGCGCCAGTGCCAGTAATCCATCAAGGTTGCGAACATCCATGGTGATCAAACGTAAGGCCGCACCTGATACAGCACGGCCCTTGGCGGTCTCTTTTAATCCTTCGGTATTGATATCAAGCAAGAGCAAGATTTTTGCAACAGGCGCAAGTTTGACGGCCAAGGCACGGCCCACACCTGAGCCAGCACCGGTAATCAAAATTGATTTTTGTTGAAAATAAGAAAGGATGCTTACTCCTTGGTTGTAGCAAGGAGTGTCTGAATTTTGTGAATCAGCACCTGCGGATTAAACGGCTTGGCCAAAAAGTCATCGGCCCCCAGTGACTCCACATTGATCACAGTTCCTAACAAATTATCGCTGGAACATACAATGATGGGCATAAGCCGCAGACTTTCATGTTCTTTGCGCAGGTTTAACACCGCTTCGCCACGAGCAGCATTTGCCACAATATTGTCGGGATAAAAATTCAAATCCAGAAGTGCGAGATCCGGTTTTTTGGCACGAACGGCCTCAAGGACCTTTGAAGGGTGATCAACATGGACAACCACGCCCCCCTCTTTTTCCACCGTTTTCGTCACCAGGCGTACAAACTCGTTATCATCGTCGATCATTAAAATAATTTTATCTTTCAGCAACATGCAACACTCCTTAACAGAATCTCAGGGTGCCTTCTTTTTAGGATCTTGTTCGATGACTATGCCCGGTTTGTCTTTTAACTTCACCGTTTCCATTGTTCCAACTATGGCCTCAAGATTTCGCAGGGAATCCTTCAAAATCGCAACTTCGGTTTGCAAGTTAGGCAAGGCAGTAGTGCTCATCTCGTCGACTTTTGTCTTGATCGTTTTCAGATCTCCATCACCGACACCTTCCAGCACTTTCCCCAAGGTCGCACCAGCTCCCGTTCCTGTTCCACTTCCTGGCAGAGGGGCGCTATAAATACTCACACTCAATTGTTTTTTTATCGTCGGGATTTCAGTATTTTTTATCTGATCAACCTCGGATGGAAGTTTTTTTAAAATCTCTTCCAATTTTCCAATTCGTTCATCAAGCTGACTCATCGTTGTGGTCATCGTGGCCAAATGTTTGTCCACCACTTCAAGCATTTCATATTTATTCATGCCCTGATTTTCGTAGCTCTTATAGCCCGGGGTTGGAGCTGGGGTCGGGGCCTTTTCATGAACGGGGGTATCATCAAAAATGTCGTGCTTCGTGGAACGGGCCGTGGCCTCAGCATTATCATCGGCGGCAAAACCCATCCCACTCCAAAGGCATAAAATAAAAAAATATTTATGAAAATCACTCATGATTCAATCTTTCTTAATCTTATCACTATCAGCGTCTGGCGTTTTAAACATTCTTGGCCGTTTGTTGCCATCCAAGCGTTTTGGTCGGGCATCTTCCCCTTCCTCACCTTTTTCCCAATGGCGAAACCAATTCTCATCTTTTTTCTGCGCGCCCTCTTCCTCAACGCCTTGTTGTTTAGAGAGCTCCATGGCCTGGGCCTTGAGTTCCTCACTTTTCTTCAGATGTGTTTTGGTACTTTTTTTATGAGATTTTTTTGAAGCACTTTGGGCCGGCTTCTTACCCATATGAACCGAAATATCAATGGTCACATCGCCGGTCACATTGGTTTGACAGGACAACCGTTCTTTCGTCAGATGAAAGACGTTGCCAAGCAGTTTTAGCTCTTTGAATTCCGGTGGTGATAAGTGGGCCTCGCCGGTGTGAATCTTCACTACACATTTGCCACAACTGGCATGGCCGCCACATTCAGAATTGATCACGACCTCAGCACTTTGCAGTTGCTCAAGCAGACACTTATCACTCGAAACTTCAATAACTTTTCCCGAAGGCCACAGCGTCACTTTAGACATGAGCGAACTCCACAAGAAACGGACTATTTATACGAGGGCCCGAACTTCTTTTTCAATTTTTTCCAAAATGACTTGCTTAAAAGGCGTGAGAAAGAATCCCACATTCAAATCCAACCCCAAATCACCGTCAGTAAAAAGAATTTTCAAATCAAATCCTTTTCCCTGGGCCAGGATTTCATTGCTCGCCTGGCGATATTCAATTTGAGGATTGATGTTATATTTTGCGAACAAGGCAGGCGTAATATAATTTTTGATTTTCTTAAACGCTTCTTCCTTATCTTTAACTGTTTTATAAGCAACCTTCAGCATTCCCTTATCTCCTAGCGACGTCCGGTAGAACCAAATCCACCTGCTCCACGACTCGTATCTCCGAGCTCTGCCACGACTTGATAGCTGGCGCGAGTTACCGGTGCCAAAACCAACTGAGCAATACGATCTCCGTGTTTAATAATTTCATCTTTATGACCTAAATTACCTAAAATGATTTGCACTTCACCACGATAGTCAGCATCAATGGTCCCGGGACTGTTCACCACCATGAG
>JAHFAA010000159.1:0-3747 GCA_023250775.1 Bdellovibrionales bacterium | reverse complement strand
CCATGAGGGAAGTTTTAAGCGAAAGGCCTGATCGCGGACGAACTTGAACTTCAAAGCCTACAGGAATTTCAAAACTCAACCCTGTAGGCACCAGCTTTCGTTCGCCGGGAGCGATGATCAAAGTATCCCGATTACTCAGCGAGGCGCGGACATCAGCTCCCGCAGCCCCGACTGTTTCATAGGAAGGAAGAGGAAAGCTCTGATCAAAATGCGCCAACTGTTTAACTTTGACACAAATTTCGTTCATGCGATCCTCCCTTCCCCGAGATAGAACTATTTAGATCTTTTTTTCAAAGGGGCCACAACTTTGGCAGAAAGTTTAATGCGTCCCATGCGGTCAATTTCCACCACGCGCACATGGCATTGATCACCTTCATGCAGATATTCGGTAGGATCGGCCACACGTTCATTGGTAAACTCACTCACGTGCACAAGACCAGACACACCTGGAGCTAGATCCACAAATGCTCCGTAGTCTTTCACAGTAACAACCGTGCCCAAATAATCCGAACCAATTTCTGGGCCGGTCAATTGCAATCTTCCAGTTGAAACACACTCCTGAAGGACTTTCGGATCACTACCGAGAACACGGATTGTTCCATCTTCTTCCACTTCAATTTGCACCTGATAATTTTCTTGCAGGGCCTTAATGTTCTTTCCACCGGGGCCAATTAAAGCACCGATCTTATCTTGTGGAATTTTGAGCATCTCAATTCTTGGGACACCATCTTTGAAATGATCGCGTTGACTGGTGATGGTCTTCGCCATTTCACCTAGGATATGGAGACGGCCTTTGCGAGCTTGTTCCAAGGCCTCTTCCAAAATTTGAGCAGAGAGTCCCTTGATTTTAATATCCATCTGAATGGCGGTAATACCATTCGATGTTCCGGCAACTTTGAAATCCATGTCGCCCAAATGATCTTCATCACCCAAGATGTCAGATAAGATGCGATAGTTTTTACCGTCACTGATCAATCCCATGGCAATGCCCGCCACTGGTGACTTCAGGGGAACACCGGCATCCATCAACGCCATAGAACCAGAACAAACAGAACCCATGGAAGAGGAACCGTTCGATTCCAACACTTCACAGGCCACGCGAATGGTATAGGAAAATTTATCTTGGTCAGGCACAACGGCCTTGAGCGCACGCTCGGCCAAGTTACCATGACCTAGCTCTCGCCGGCCTACGCCGCGGGAAGCACGGGCCTCACCAACTGAGTATGGCGGGAAAAAATAGTGTAGGTAAAATTTATCATAATGTTGTCCGACGATTCGGTCCACCATCTGATCACCCTTTGAACCACCAATTGTTACCGTCGCCAACACTTGTGTTTCTCCACGAGTGAAAAGCGCCGAACCATGGGGTGATTTTAGAACATCCACTTCAGTAGAAATTTTTCGGATTTGATCAAGACCTCGACCTTGGATACGCTTATTTTCCAGCAAAACATCGGCGCGCATCAGCTTATACATAAGCGAATCAATCCCTGCGAGGGCGGCCTTCCCAAAATCAACGTTGTCTTCAAGTCCAAAATCTTTAGGAGCTGCTGCAAGAGCAGTTTTGGCACTTGTCACCAATGCGCCGACGGCGTTTTGGCGTTCCAACTTCTCAAAAATTGTGAGGCACTTACGGGCCTCACCTTTGAAACGTGACTCTAAAGTCGACATCAACGTTGCGTTGGGAGTGATGGGAGTAAAGGCCCGCTTTGTTAGGCCCACTTCTTTTTGCATCTGACGAACGACCGCGCAATATTGCTTAATATGCGAATGACCAAACAAAATGGCCTCAAGGATTTCTTTCTCAGGATGCTCTTGCGCCTCACCTTCCACCATTAAAATGGCATCATCAGAAGCGGCCACAGCAAGTTCAAATTCTGACTTGGACCAATCTTCGAAATTGGGATTGATCACCAGCTGGCCGTCAATCTTACCAACCTTACATGAACCAGTAGGTCCATCAAATGGGATATCAGAAACTGATAAGGCGGCAGAAGCGCCAAGACTGGCCAAAATTTCAGGATCGCCATCTCCACCGTAAGAAAGAACGGTACAAGAAATAACGGTTTCGGCCATGTAGCCATCAGGAAACAGGGGACGGAGAGGACGGTCAATCAAGCGAGCATTTAAGCTTTCTTGGGTTGAAGGACGACCTTCACGCTTCAAAAATCCGCCCAAGAATTTTCCAGCGGCGTAAAATTTTTCGGTGTACTCAACCGTCAGAGGAAAAAAATCCTGATCAGGTTTCATAGTTCTTGCAGAAGTGGCGGTCACCAACACCTGGGTTTTACCAGAGGTTACCAGCACGGCACCATCGGCCTGCTTGGCCAACCGGCCGGTTTCAACGATCACTTCTTTCCCGCCATAATTTAAGCGGAACTCACGTTTCGACATACAACTAACTCCTATGCTGGCCCACCAAAGGATGAAGGCACAGACTAAAAATATTTAAAGGGATTGCAAAAGAATTGGAAGTTGAATCTAAAGAATATTTCAAAGAAAAACTGCGGTTTTTCCTTCAAATATCCCTCAAATCCAAACTTCCGCTCCTCACTTTGTTTTGCAATCACTTGATTCTATCGCACAATACTGGCCTTCGGCCAGCCGCTGAAGTGTCCATAAAAAAAAAGGGAGATTTTCATCTCCCTTTCAACCCTCGGTCTCTTACTTTCGGAGACCAAGTTCGGTAATTAACTTAGTATATTTTGTTTCGTCTTTTCGCTGAATATAGCGAAGAAGATTTTTACGCTGACCAATCATCTTCAAAAGGCCACGATTGCCGTGATGATCTTTTGGGTTTGACGCAAAATGGGGCGCCAAACTATTAATTCGTTCTGTTAACAGGCCAACTTGCACTTCACAAGAACCGGTGTCTTTGTCACTTTTACCGAAACGAGAAACAACCTTTTTCTTTTGCTCAAACGTAATCATTTCAAAACTCCTTAAACTTACCACTGTCCCAGTTAATGGCCTATCCATCCCCAGAAGCAGGGCGCTAAAGGAGGACTTCTACCCCATAAATTTCGCCATGTAAATCCTTAAGTTCTTGATAAGGCGTTCTTCTATTTGCCGAATACGCTCGCGTGACACGCCATATTCATCTGCGATGGCCTGAAGTGAGGCGGGGATTTCATCCATAAGGCGTTTTCTGAAGATTTCACGATCGCGATCGTCCTTTAAAGTCTCGAGGAATCCTCCAAGTTGCTTCTTGAGAATTTCCAATTCCTCATGGTGCGCCAATTCTTCATCTACACCAGGGGCAACGCTCCCAATGTGATCGCCCACGACGGCGGTGGAATCCTCGTCACCTGAGGGGGCATCTAAACTGACTTCTTGGGAAGCACCGCCTAAACGCTCATCCATAAGGGCCACGGATTTCACAGAAACGCCCAGATTTTCACTCAGCGTTTTATAGTCAGGGTCAACTCCCATTGCAATCAGGCGATTTTTTTCACGAATCAGATTATAAAAAAGCTTTTTTTGTTCATTGGTTGTCCCGATTTTGATCAGGCGAAAGTTATCCAAAATGTATTTCAAAATATAACTGCGAATCCACCAGCTGGCATAATAAGAAAGTTTGGCGCCCTTATAAGGATCGTACTTGGACACGGCCTTCATTAAACCTAAATTGCCCTCTTGAATAAGATCCATTAAATTTTGATAAACCTTGCGATATTCCAAAGCAATTTTGACTACGAGGCGCAGATTGGCCAGCACCAACTGTTTAGCGACCTCAATATCACCGGT
>JAHFAA010000158.1 GCA_023250775.1 Bdellovibrionales bacterium | reverse complement strand
ATCCCGGTCTTCTGGAATGGGTACAGTGATGAGATCGAAGGAGGCCGCCAGTTCCTTCCAATAGTGATAGCGCACAAAATTGCGATAAGGGCACAGAGGTTTATTTTTCAAAGTGCCACTGATCAGGACAAAGTGGCCGCTCCGTCTGTGCCCCAGGGCCAGGAGTTCAGGAAAAAAATCATAGCGACATAAGATGAGAGTTGGAGCACTCATCCATCGTCCCACGTTCTGACCGATGGGGGCAAAGGCGGGAAAATAGGTCACGAGGGGCATCCGCTTGGCGCGAATAAGGCCGGGATAGGTCTGGCAAAAGGTCACAATTTTCTTTTCCACTGAAGGCGAGCAGTAAAGGATTTCTATAAAACGCTTTTCTCCCAATAATTTTTTGATCAGCGGAATAACCTGTTCAAACTCACCTTCTGAGCTGACCTCGAAGGCGACATGGGCCTTTCTTCCATCCCCCTTAAAAGACTGGGCCAGGGGATCGTGCAAATTTCTCGTTTCGAACATCCACCGTCTTTGAAGAGGGGGGCAGATCCACCGCAATCCCCAGATCAGGGGAAAGAAAAAGGTCCTAAGGACTGACGAAATAGCGATATATAGAGGAAGAATCAGGGCCGCTCCAGTGTCATATTGGCCTCACTCTTTGAGGCCTTAGCTTAACTATCCCTTGATGTTATCTTCGACTTCGCAAGGCCGCAACGTACTTTCAAAAACTTAAGAGAAATTTCTTCACAGGCCGCTCTAAACGTCTGTGCGCCCTTTCTATCATTAAGATAATTATTACAGGAAAAAGACTTGTTCCTTGCGATATTAGGCGGCCTGATGCAAACTAGCGAAGTTTTTTTGACCTGAAAAAAAAGGAGAATGACGGATGAAAAAGCAACTAATGGTTTCTGCCATGGGCCTGGCACTAACCGCGACAGCTCTGGCTCAGGGAACAACCGGATCGACAGCAACAACCGGACAAACCAACGTAAGTACTTCAAGTATCGCTAATACTTGGAAGGCCTTACAAGACTCACCACTTTCACTCACTCTTGCTATTGAGTCAGACTCAACAAGAAATGAAGAAACCAAGAAGCTTGATGGTGTGTCACAGGTCAATGCCACTTACTTAGGATACAAATTGTCTCCTAACGACAGCATTACTCTCGAAAACGATTACAACTTCAAAAAACAAAAAGGTACAGATGCCACATATTCTTATGAGCGCATCAACTTTGGTTATACACGCAAGAATATCCTTACCGAAGCCGATCATGGTGTAGGTTTGAAGGTTACTGCTGACGTTCGTTACCGTCCAGAAGGTGCCGTTCGTGTGGCCACAAACTCTTACGGTCAGGCCCGTGTTTATGCCAATTTGTCCAAGACAATTGGCCCAGTAAGCTTATCGGCAACCAGCTACTATGCACGTCCACAACGTATCAATACCGCCGATACAAAAACCACAAGCACATGGGAACATTATTTGGTGCAAACTTATAACATCACTGACACTTTGGGCCTTTCTTTGGCAGAAGATATCGTGATGAGACAAAACCCAGCTCATACCGGCGAATTGAAAACCGCTGACTTGTACCTGGACCTTGGCAAAACCATTACTCCTGATTTCAGTGTTGGTGGCTTTATCGAAGGTTCACCTGTTGCCAGCAGAGACCGTTGGGTCACTGATCCTAACTGGTCAAAGAGCGAGAACTTAACCTATGCCCTTTATATGAGTTTAACCGTATTCTAATCTCCGTCAGATAAGTCCTTAAAAAGGGGCCTGCTTTTAGCGGGCCCTTTTTTTTAGGCAAATTCTTCCCCTTTCCTATGATCAAAAGTGTTTTCCTCCAAATTTTTCCCACATACCCCGAAAGGCCTACATGAGTTAAAATAGTTTAGGGGAAATGTATGTCCTCAGTGGCCCTTAAAATTGATTCCCACGATACCTTGGCCGGAATGGTGCTAACAGAAGAGCGCATTTTCGCCGCCAATATTCCTCTGGAAGAGCTGTGTGTTCTTGAATTGCCCGAGACGAGCTATGGCCCGTTGTGGATTCGTGATATCAAACAGGCCCTCGATAGATTTCCTGAACTCTATGAGGGTTCGCGCTTGCGTATGTTTGGAAACGAACAGTCCATGGAATTGTGGGAACACCCCTCTCTCGGAAGACGAAAACCTAAACTTGCCCCCAAAGAACCAGAAAATCCATTGGAAGACGCTCTCATTTTCGTGCGCAAAGGCGGCAACGAGTTTGGCCCCTATCCCTACGGAGAAATCTTGCACCTTGTGGCCGATGGAAAATTCGACCTCACTGACTCGTTTAGTATCGACTCCGGAAAATCGTGGGATCGCTTGCACAATATTCAGGCACTCAATCGACGTGAAAAATTAAATGCCGAGCGTTTGCCCAAGTCGATTGCCCCTGCCGCCCTTGAGGGCCATCTGCAGGCGCAGTTTTTTCTTTTGAAATCACTGGAAGAAAAACCAAGTACACTTTTTCGTGGAACGGCAGAATCCGGCCTCTTGAATGCCGCCAAAATCGCTGCCACCAATGTGCTTTTTCCTCTGCCAAGACTCGTCATCTCAAAATTGACAGAACATTTCGGAAGTCCCATCGGCCAATTTTTAGATACCAAAACAAAAAAGATGGTGGCGATCTCGGCCGTAAGTGTTTGTGCCTTGGCAGTCCTCATCGTTGCGTTCGTCCGAATACTAAAAACTGATAGCGCTTCTGTGACAGATGAACGCACACAAGAAGAACAAGTCATGCAAGACGACTCAAATACGAACAACACTCCACGACCTCATCGTGAGCGAAGGCCAAATTCTATGAACAACAAGGCGGAGGCCTACAAAAATGGCCGCCCACCTGTGATCAATACCTCCAATTCGTCTTTCACTAAATCCAAGGCCTATCGTCAGGGACAACAGAATCAGTCTGACGTCAGCACGGACACAGGTGGAGATTCTGGGTACGATCAGCAGGAGGACCCTGTCCAGCAAGACGAAATTCGCCGCAAGCTGGCACGAGAAACACTCAATCCTGATCCACCAATGCCGGGGAATAATCCCAGCACCGCCCCCCAGGTTGATTCTGAGGGACACGATGTGATCGAAGCTGCCCAACCTTCCGAATCCTATATTCAAACCGAAGAATAATCCTTTTCACAAACATCTCAACACTTTACAGACCATGGGATTCTGGCCATTCTTTTGGCAATGGAACATATACCCCAAGAACTTTTACAATCTTTTCGCCCACCGGCATTTCAGCATTCATATTTTTTGAGTTTTGAAGGGATTGAGGGCTCGGGAAAGACCACGCAAATTAGACGCACCAAAGAATTTTTAGAAGACCACAATTTTCGGGTTCTCATTTTAAGAGAGCCAGGTGGAACCACCTTTGGGGAACACTTACGACAGGCGGTACTCTCCAATCAAACCCAATTGCATCCACTGGCCGAGGCCTATCTGTTTGCCGCTTCTCGCGCCCAACTCTTGCATGAAGTGGTGATGAAAGAATTGTCTGTCCCCAATACCGTCGTCATTTGCGATCGTTACTTGGACAGCACCTTGGTCTATCAGGGTAAGGCGCGTAATTTGGGCCATCGTTTGGTGCTCGAAATTCATCAGCATTTTCCTTTGAACCTTGTCCCCCATATGACCTTTTTTTTAGAGGTGAGTCTGACAACTTCTAAAGACCGCCAAAATGTCCGTAATAATCCCAAAGACTATTTCGAAGGACAGGGAGATGCCTTTTACCGCAAATTAATTGAAGGCTATCATGAAGTTCGCGATCTTTTTCCGGAGCGCATTCGCACCCTTGATGGAGAGCTAGTGCCCGATGAGGTCTTTGCCAAAATTCAAGAGCATCTGACCGTTTTACTCAAAACTAATGATGCAAAAGATAAATAATGTCCAGCGTTCTTCAATATCTTAAAAATCTTCGCCAACAAAAAAAATTAGCTTCCGTTTATCTGGTATTACCGCCTTGTGGAGCAGGTGAAAATGCGATGTCGCTTTGGTCCAAGAAACTCTCGCTTGAAATCCAAAGCTGGGAACAAAAGTCATCCACCACCCATGGCCACCAGGATCTTCTGACTCTTTCTCCGGAAAAGGGGCGGAATAATTATCTCGTGGATAATTTTGATGAGTACTTTAAGGAAATCAATTATCGCCCCGGACAGTGGGATTATCGCTATATCATCATCGAATCAGCCGACAGAATTTCTCCTGCCGTCGCCAATAAACTTCTGATGTCCCTCGAATTCACGCCTTCTTGGTGTGTCCATTTTTTATTGTGCGACTCGAAGCGTCCTTTATTACCAACAGTCGAGAGTCGCGCGGTCAATATTAATTTAAATTCTGAAGACCTGAGCGAAACACCGGCACCGGCCGCGACAGTAAAGCTTCCGGCAACGCTGCAGGAGCTCTTAAAAGAAACCCAAAAAAACTTCGAGCACGCGCGCCGCTTCGAATCTGATTTACTTCAACTGATCTTGCATCATCCACAATTTGACAGCGGTGATGCCTCAGTGCACTTGTGTAAAATTTTGTCACGAAACGTCACATCATTGGCCTTTAATAACCCCTCTTATGAGAGAATAGTGCCTCTTTGGCACCTACTAAAGACCTTAGATGGGCCAATTTAAGATAAAGGCTTGTCTGTTTATGAGATTTAAGGCCAAATAAAAGTAAGGATTGTATGTCGGACTTTCAAAATTCCTCCAATTCCAATGATATAAAGCAAAACCTGAGTGAATCTGGTGCCAAAGGTGATGATTCCACTTGGGAAGAAGAACCGCTTCCTGAAGAGGTGCGCGAAGATTCCGGTGAACCCATTCTCGACCAACCGCAAGACAATTCTGATGAAGATTTAGATCAGGCGGCAAAAGACGAGGACAGGGAACAGGAATCAAGATTCAAAGATGGCCAAGTTCTGCGCTTTGTAAAAGTACGTTTTTCCGGCAACGCCAAGGCCTTTCCGTTCTTTATTGGCAAAAGACAATTTCAATACGGCCAAACAGTCGTGGCCATGTCTGATCGGGGCATGATGGTTGGGTACATCAACTCGTTTCCCTATGAAAAAATTTACGATAAATCTTTAAATCCGATCCGCAGTATCGCTCGCGTCGCCACACCTGAAGATATCCAGCAGCAAAAAGATTTTGTTATCAAAGAAAAGGATTCAGAGCGAATCTGTCTTGAGCTAATTGAAAAATACAGACTCGATATGGTCTTAACCCATGTGGAATTTACCCAGTTTGGAAAAAAGGCGGTGTTCTTTTTTACCGCACCAGCGCGGGTCGATTTTCGCGATCTGGTAAAAGAATTGGTCGGTCGTCTACGCATGCGAATTGAACTGCGCCAAATCTCTCTGCGCGATCGTGCCGCCGCCATTGGCGGAATTGGCGTCTGTGGCCTACAAACCTGTTGCAACTCTTTTCTTTCCGCCTACGGAAATGTCAGTATTAAAATGGCCAAAAACCAAAACCTCGCCTTGGTGCCCACAAAACTCAACGGGGTGTGCGGTCAGATCAAATGTTGCATCAAATATGAGGATGAGGTTTACAGCGAAAAACGCTCTCGTCTGCCTCGCGAAAATTCTTTTGTTCAGCTAAAAAATGGCGATTTTGGCAAAGTACTCCAGCTTACTCTGCTGGAAGAACAATTTGAAATGCTCACCGATCGAGGAATTATCCGCAACTATGCCGGGGAGCTCTTTGATCCCAAACTTATTGCCGCCGAAGGCAAAGTGTTTCCTGAAAGTTTTGAATTTGTAACTCGAGACACTGGCCCGATGGTGACTCTGGCAAACAGTCCGACTTTGCTGCCGCAGTACCGTCCCAAAGTAGAAAGCAAAGTTATTGAGGAAGATGAAGTTTCCGCGACAGAAGAAATAACCACCGATGAGGGCGACTTCAGCGAAGAAGATGATGAAGGAAGTGACCCCAATATTCAGATTCCCCAAGAATTAAAAGACACTGATGAGGATGACGCCGCCACTGAGATGGACATTGCCACAGAAGTGCAACATCGACCGGCCTCAGCTCCCTCTCCCATCAAGCCTCTCCCACAACCCCAAATCAAAGTCGCTCCACCTGCGACCACTGAAGCCGACAAGAAAAAGCAGAAAGGACAAGACAAGGCCTTTCACCGATTCAAAAAGAGAAGTAAAAAGCGCTGATCTGTACAGGACGTACAACCTCTTCACAGGAGGAAAGTGTGCAAAAGATTAGAATCCTTCATACCTCAGACTGGCACCTTGGGAAAAAGCTCTTCCGTGCTTCACGCATGGAAGAACAGAAATTATTTCTACAATGGCTTTTACAAAAGATTCTTGAGCAAGAGATCGCCATCTTACTTATCTCGGGTGATGTCTTTGATTCCCCTATCCCAAGCGCCGAAGCACAGGAGGCCTATTTTCATTTTTTGAAAGAGGTTACAGAACAATCAGCATGCCGAATTTATCTTATCTCAGGCAATCACGACAGTGGGCGTTTTTTGGAAGCCCCTCTCCCCTTTCTGCGGCCTGCGCGAATCGAGATTGTCGGGCGCTTTCACCCCGATCTGCGAAGACATATTTTTTCAGTCCCTTTTGAAAATCGAAAAATAGGGCTTTTCCTACTTCCCCACTTCAAGGCCAGTGATTTACTTCTCTCGGCCCAGGGTGAGTTTGAGTGTGATGCCTTCCTCTATGAACATGAACTTTTACGGGCGCTGGAAATAATTATTAAACGTGCAAAAGATATTTTATGCCAACAGGGAGCCGACTTCTCGATTCTTATGGCCCATCATCTTTTTGGCCATACTCATTATGCTGGCTCGGAACTTTTTTTGGGACTCTCAGGACTTGAATCCATTCCTACGACGCTCTTTAGCGGCAAGTTCGATTACCTCGCCCTAGGCCATCTGCATGCTGCTCAAATCTCTGCCGAAGAACCAAAGAGTATTTATCCTGGGTCGCCTATTCCGCTGCATTTTGGCGAGGGAAACCAAAAAGCCATTTCCCTTCTTGAAATTTCATCCCAAGGTCTTGAGCAAAAATGGCAGGCCATCCCCTGCTTTCGATCAATTTTATCGGTCGCCGGAAAATCCTGCCTCTTACCGGAAAAATTAGCAGTGGCCTTGGAAAAATCAAGCAGCACCTTGCCTGCCTTTGTTGAGATTAAAATTGAAGGGACGCCGCTGGAACATCACGACGAAACCCTGCTGTTTGAAATCGCCAAAAAATATGCCGCCAGCATTTTAAAAATTTCTTGTCTTGTCACTCCCGCGGATCAGTCTGCGGATGAAAGCATCACGGCGCTCCATTCCCATGATCTCCCGACCTCTCTAAGTCTCCCCGATGTTTTCAGGGCCTTTCATCGTCAAAAATATCAAGGAGCGGACCCCTCTTCCTCGGTCATGCAAACGTTTCTAAAATCTCTCGAAGAATGGTCACAACATAAGGAGGAAATGCCCAGCGATGAGAATCAAGCATCTCACCCTACATAATATTGCCTGCTTTAAAGGTGTCCATTCCCTCGCGGTGAGTGCCGCAGGCGATCCCGAACTCTTCGCCATCACCGGGGCCACTGGCGCGGGAAAATCCACGATCTTGGCCTCGTTATGCCTGGCGCTTTACGGGCGCACGCCCAAGAAATCACTCAATTCTTCCGACTTCATCTCGCAAGGGGAGGCCGAAGGTTCTATTCGGTTATCTTTTTCTCACGGCCCCCACAACTTTGAGGCCATTTGGTCCTGTCGCCTGAAAAGACCGGGGGGGACCCTTTTTAAAACCCCGATCGTCAAGCGTGATATTTTTAAAGAAGGGGTTGCGGTCGAAGGTGGTGCGCATGAAATCCTGGGCCTCAATTTTGAGCAATTTACCAAAACCGTCATCCTCCCCCAAGGTGAGTTTTCGCGCTTCATCCTCTCGGGAGCGACAGAAAGACGAGATATTTTAGAAACACTCTGGCATGGCCCCTCCATCAAGGATTTTACGACCCGTCTCTGGTCGCAGGCCAATGCCATGGAATCAGAAAGTAATATTCTCAGAACAAAAATTGAGCAGCTGGCGGAAATTCAGCAACGTTCGCTCGGACACAGCGACAGCGCCATCGAGGAACTTAATCAGACGATCCAGGCAAAATCAACAGCCCTCAAGGCCCTCATCATCTTTGAAAAAGAGGCGACCCAAGTTTTGGTCCTGCAT
>JAHFAA010000564.1 GCA_023250775.1 Bdellovibrionales bacterium | reverse complement strand
GGCCTGATAGCCGATGGCCTGAAAAGGACTAAAGAAGGCACCGACATAGCTGGCAATTTTCATATCTTTAAAAAAAGTGTGAAAACCGAGATTTTGAATATTGTCCAGCGGCTGGGCCTCATACCAGTCCAACAGGCCATTCACCTTAATATTATTTTGCGCCAAACGTTTTGCAAAACGGTAGCGCAGAAGGAACGTCATATTATCCCTGGAAAATAAACTTCGAATCTCATGCCGGAGAATGGGCGAGAAAATGTCGGATTGAAATCGCACAAACAAAATTTTTAGCGATGCCCCGATCGCCCAGAAATAGTCCCCAACTTTTAAATAGTCTTCCATGACAATAAACGGAATTTTACACGTGCGCATGTTGGTATAGCATTGCTTCAGATTTTGAATTCTGTTTAAGTAAGGCAGGTAATGCCAATTTTTTTCAGCAGTGTTGCGGATAAAACTTCCGAAGTAAGGGTCAAGATATTCCCGGTTCGAGAAGGCCTTTTCCTGGACAAAAGTATCCACCAGGCAGATTGAGGAAGCTTCTATGGGAGAGGCGATCCGTCGAGTCAGACAAGCAAAATACCAATGTCGCAAGCATCGTGTGACAAAACCTACCGTTGAATATAGAAAACGCAGAAGAAATAGAAATTTAATTTTCTGGCGCCAAGATTGCTGATTGGCCACGGTAACTTTTACATTGTGCATTTTGGGATTAGAAAGCAATGCTTTTTTAATCAGTTCACTTTCACAAACAATTTCATCAAGTTTTTCTTCATCGTGTTTGTTAAAAGCATAATGGATATAACACCATGTTAAAAAAAACGGACTGAAAAAAATATTGCGGGAACTGACAGAAGTTGCCCACCATTCTGGCCGATGCCCGTGCTTGTTATTTAAAGAATTAATATATTCGTTATAAGCACCAATTTGGCCTTTAGAAAAAGTGTCAAACTCTTTGGGATTAAAAAGTTGTTTTGCATCAGGGTGCCGTCCGTTTTCGTGCTCGTGCTCAAGATAATTTTGATGGATAACAAGAATGTTCATCAATTAGTAAGGCGTAGAGGTTTCGGTAAAGCCTGCGTCTCTAAGCCATTGCTCCAACATAGGGACTTGCCAGAGATAATCGATGTCGCCGCCGCCGGGAGCTTGCTCAAAATAACCAATGTTTTTTCCCATCCAAAGGAAAGGCGGTGTATTTTGTGAAATGTCGACAAGACTTTCTGACCTCACGACTGTAAAGCCGCCATCTGCAAAAAAAGTCGGATGATGGGAGCTTCGATCGCAAGAGATTTTGTGGTCGAACTTGTCGAAAGAAACATAGGGTTTAAGAATAAGTTTCGATTTATCAGACAAAGTCCTGGCGCGCTCGGGAGCGTACATATCGTAGCGTGCCACGGAAATCACAGAATCAAGCTCGCGATGCTCGTTGAGCATTTCAATCGCTTTATCGATGCCATGAGTTGTTAGGTTAGGGGCGTTGCATAGAGTGATGACAAAATATTTTACCTTTTGTTTTGCCATGATCAGTTTTGCACAGTGAGTGATGGCATCGTGAATGAGTGACTCGTCTGTGCATAGCTCGTCAGGCCTCATCACGACTTTGGCGCCAAAGCTCTCGGCCACGGCGGCAATATTTTTGCAGTCGGTGGAGCACCACAATTCATCAACATATTTTGAGTTTTTACACGCCATCAGGGGATATTCGAGGACTTTACGTCCCAAAATGGCCTTAATGTTTTTTCCAGGTAAACCTTTACTTCCGCCCCGACCAAACAACATTGAAACAATCACTTTTGACTCCATAAACTCTGTGTTCTATAACGTTGGGCAAGAATAATTTATCTACCGGCATTTGACAAAAAAAAGAAACTAACGCGACACAAGAAGTAGGGTATATGAAGAATCATAAAAAAATTATCGCCATGATTCCTGCTCGCATGGGAAGTCAGAGATTGCCTCGAAAAAATACGGTGTTAATTGCCGGTAAACCTCTGGTCGCCTACGCCATCGAGGCCGCCAAGGCCTGTCCCTATTTTGATCGAATTGTCGTGAATACCAACGACCCTCGAGTCGTCTCTATTGCAAAAAGTTATGAGGTGGAAGTATATAATCGTGCCGAGGAATTTGCTCATTCAGAGGCACGGTCTGACGAGGTCGTGAACGAATTTCTTAGCGCCTTTCCCTGTGATGTGGTGGTGTGGGTGAATACCACATCTCCGTTACAGCCCTTAGGCGAAATCACCCAGGCCATTGATTATTTCTTTGAGAATCATTGCGATGCTCTCTTCACAGTTTACAATGAAAAAGTGCATTGCAACTTTGATCAGAAGGCCATCAATTATAATTCCAAAGAACTGTTTGCCAA
>JAHFAA010000157.1 GCA_023250775.1 Bdellovibrionales bacterium | reverse complement strand
TTTGTAGTGCTATGACAGCCCAAGCATTGAGCGTTGCGATCTTTCGCTGGAGTCTTCGATCCCGTCTTAAAAGAGATCATTGTATCTGGCGTTTGTGTTTCCTGCGCCAAGTGTTTAGCTGGATCGCCGTGGCATTTGATGCAGACATCATTACCAGAGAATTTTGTTCCCCATGTCTTCATGTGCTTTGGAGCGAGGTCAGTCTTGTGAACATCGACGTGACAATCTTTACAAGAAACGTCGGCGGCGAAGGCCGAAAATCCGACAAGAAATGTGGTTAACACCACCAGAAACTTTAACTGAGTGTACAAGTTTTGCATTTTACCCACCTTGAAAATGTATGATGTTAATAGCTTAGGAAAATTCCTGATTTTTGTCATGAATATTTTCCCTAATAAATATCATGTTTCAATTCTGACAAAAAGAATCAGATTCTCAAAGAACTCGAGAGTCTGATTCTCATGAATATCGCGTCTGACACGCGCCTAGAACTTAAATGAAAACGTCACGCGCACAATTTCTTCTGCCTTCGGCTTCGCCGTGCCGGCCGAGGTTGCGGCCGCTGTGAGTGAGCTGTAACTGACACGTTCGATGTTCGGAATGATGTGAAAATTTTCACCATCTTTATAGTCTGCGCCAACAATAATCAAATTAAATTTTTTGGCACTCGTCTGTGTGGACAGATAATAAAGTGAGTTCGCGGTCACGGATGCATCGGTTTTGTATGAAACCAAATCGTAACGTGCAAGTGCAGACCAGCTATCACTCAATTCTTTGACGGCATAGGCCGACATCACTGTTCCCTTTTTATCGGCCGTGGCAACGCCAGCAAGTTGAGTTTCAAGAGTGTAGGCGGCGTATTGAGCACCAGCTCTCAATCCGTTTAACTTATAGCCAACAAAAAGTTGTTTTACGTTTGAATCCGTTAATCCCTTGAAGGAGTCTTTCTTGTCATAAAAAAGTTCAACCAAAAGATCTTTGATTGGAGCGACCCCGAGAGATCCGGACATCTCTTTGTATTTATCGGTTTCCTGATTGTTCTTGGCGCCGTTTCCGTAGAGAACTTGATACATCAGCATTTTCTCCATGAACGAGCCTTTGACAGAAACGCCGCCATCAACAGCGCCGGCCCAGCCTAAAAAATCGAGCGGTGTTTTCTCCACATCGCGATAGCCCCAGCTTGATTCCACCGATGCCCAGGCAGGTGTGGCAACAATCCCAACGGCAACATTATGATCACCAATTTTTCTTGTGACATTGGCCTGCTTAATAAAAGGAGTCATGGTGCTGCTGTCCGAGACTGTGGTACAAACGGGTGGAGTGGCGGTGGTGCAAGAGGTGGTTGTGGCCGTGGGAGATTTCTGGTTGGCCTCTAATTGCACTTTGGCTGTGTGATTCTCATCAAGAAGACTGTCAAAATTTAAGTAAATCCGACGAAGCGCCAAACCATGCAAGCCATTGTTGGCTGCCGTATCTGAATGCTTGTTCCAATAGTAATCACCAAAGAACAAGGTTGAGACTTTCATCTCGGCCGCAAGACCGCTCAGCGAAGACAACGCAAGCACAATCAAAATCAGCTTTTTCATGAACATAAAAATTCCTCTTCATTTTTTATTTATTGTCTATTCTCAAAGATGAATGGGTTTGATTCAATGGGTAGTAATACTTAGGTACTAAAGTCCGTTTCTCACACCCATCTCTCGCTCCAATTTTGCAAATTCTAAAAACATACACTTATCACCATCGTGCGTTTTCGCATCAATTTGCTCAGCGATTTTATAAAGGATGTCCTCTTCCTTCGCAATATGGGCGTGATAGAGAGACAAAAAAAGGTTGAGAGTCTCTTGCACTTTTTTAACCCCGCTAGCATCAACCACCAAGGTCTCGACAACCTGGGTCACACTCGCGACAAAGGCCCGCGCCTGAACATGCTCTTTCAACAATAATCCAACTGGCCCTTGCTGCAAATCTGGCTGCCGCTGGAGCATCCATGGAAAAAGAATTTTCTCCTCTCTGGCATGGTGCTGTTCATCGGCATACCCTTGCAGAAATTCCAGATAAGGTGTCAGCATTTGTATATTTTCTGTCGTTAAACGGGGAATAAGTTTTTCGATTTCCCTTAGATTGCCCAAAATAATTTTGTGTTCGGCCACTAAGATATCGACGGACTTCATAAAATAACCTTCGCGCGACTGTGAAAAATTCCACGAATGATTTAGACTAAATGATGCCTATTTTTCCAAGGAATTACAATGAATGAATTTTCGCAACGGCCACCAACTCATGAGTTCCAAATGAAATGGTGGGGCTGGGGCAGTAAAGATCGAAAGGCCGATCTTTCAAACTATCCCGGAATCTTCCCTTATATGAAGAAACACTTCGGCATTGAGGCCAAGACTCAACCTGATATCATTCCAAAATCCCCCACTATTCCACCCAGCTCATTGACCGCCTCGGCATTGGCAAAAATTTCTTCGACAATTCTTTATAGCACCCAAGACGATTGTCGACTCACCCATGCTCTGGGAAAAAGCTATCGTGACCTTATCTTGCTTCGGACACAACTCTTGGACAAATTTCCAGACATCGTATTTTTTCCCAAAAGCGAGCAAGATATTGTCGTCATCTACAATTGGTGTAAGGAGCAAAAACTGGCCGTGGTTCCCTTTGGCGGCGGAACGAGTGTGGTGGGAGGTATTGATAGTTTAAAAGGGCCTTCACACATCGGGGTGGCCTCCATCGATCTGTGTAGCATGAATCATATTTTATCCATTGATGCTTCATCGATGACGGTTAGGGCCCAAGGCGGAATTTTCGGGCCGCATCTGGAAAAATTATTAGGTCAAGAAGGCCTGACCCTCGGACACTTTCCCCAGTCGTTTGAATTTTCAACTTTGGGAGGCTGGGCGGCAACCCGCTCCTGTGGGCAAAATTCCTGTGGTTATGGTGGCATCGAAGAGATGGTTCTCTCACTCAAAATTATCACACCTCAAGGGAGTATCGAAACTCTCCCCGTTCCGCGTGAGGCAGGCGGGCCGTCACTAAAAGAAATCTTAGTCGGCAGTGAGGGTCTTTATGGCATCATCACAGAGGTCACTATAAAGGTGAAAAAACTCCCCCAGCATCAGCATCTTTGTATGTACGGGTTTGCCAACTTCACACAAGCCGCCCTGGCCGGGAAGACACTCGTACAACATGAAATTCCCATCACCATTTTGCGTATTTCCGATGAGGATGAAACAGAGGCCTTCGTCGCCATGGCAAAAAAATCGGCCCCGACCTTGAAAGAAAAAATTGGGGAAATTTATTTGCGATGGATGAAGATCAATCCTGAGCGTTTTTGCACTCTTCTTCTCGGTTTTGAGGGAGACGCACAAGAGGTGAAGGCGCATTTAAAATCGGCCAACGCCATTTTACGCAAGCTCGGTGGAGCGCCCCTGGGGCAAAGTCCTGGGAAAAAGTGGGCCAGAGATCGATTCTTTTTGCCATACTTGCGTGATCCTTTTTTAGACCTCGGCTTGCTGGTCGATACTCTTGAAACCTCGACAACATGGTCTAATCTTCATCACTTGCATCAGGAAATTAAAGATGCGCTTAAAAAAATTGCGCACGATCAAAAAGTCTCCTGTCAAATTTACTGCCATCTTTCCCATTACTATGCCAGCGGCGTGGCACTCTACTTTTCCATTCTGGCCAATCGCCAAGACGGAAGGGAGATGGAACAGTGGTTAGAATTTAAAGCAGCGGCCAATGAAGTTATTTTCAAAAACAACGCCTCCATCAGCCATCATCACGGGATTGGAGTTGACCACAAAAATCATCTCTTTCATTCACCGCTCCACAAAAAAATTGTGGCCACAATAAAAACGCAACTCGATCCAGATGGAATGATGAACCCTGGAAAAATTTTATGAGCGATGATGTTTGGGAAGTGGTGGTTGTCGGCGGGGGAATCACCGGGGCGGGTATCCTGCGTGATTTATCGACACGCAAGGTGAAGTCACTTTTGATGGAAAAAGGTGATTTTGCCTCTGGCACAAGCTCCAAATCGGGAAAACTTATTCATGGCGGACTTCGCTATCTTCGCTACGGTCACGTCAAGACGGTTTGGGAATCTTGCCAGGAACGTGTGAATCTTTATAAGACTCTGGCGCCTCACCTGGTTCGTCCGGTCAATTTTCATTTGCCATTCTATCGCCATTCGAAGACCTCCTATACTTTGGCGGCGGTGGGCCTTTTTGCCTATGATCTTTTGTCCAGCTTCCGCAATATTGGGGTTTTTAAGAAAGTCAGCGAGAGTGAAATGTTCACCCGCGCCCGCAAGCTGACAAAAAAAGATTTTGTCGGTGCCCTCGCCTACTGGGATTGCTTTTGTCTCGACACTCGCTTGACGATTGAGAATTTAAAATCAGCAGAGCAAAATGGGTCGACTTGCCTAAATTATGTCGAATTTCAAAGGGTGGAGCGACAGTCTGAGATTTATGTGATTACGTGCAAAGACCACGGCCATCATTGTCAGAGAACGTTCAAAGCAAAAAAAATTATTTTTGCCTGTGGCGCTTGGTCTGATAATGTCTTGGCGCAAACAGCGTGGCAGGAGCGCTTCGGCCTCGCCTTAACCTCGGGCATTCATATCATTGTCTCTCGCGATAAACTGCCGCTTGAGCATACTCTCGCCGTCGAGCATCCAGTCGATCGTCGCAACCTCTATATGATCCCCTGGGAAAACCGTGTGCTGGTTGGCACGACTGATAATTTTTTTCATGGCGACAAAGATCACCTTTTCCCCAACAGGAGTCAGGTTGATTACCTCTTGGGCACGTTACGCTTTTATTTTCCTACTGAGCAATGGTCTGATAAAGATATTCTTTCATCTTACATTGGCATCCGCCCGCTGATTGGCAGCGACACAGGGGCCAAAGAAGAAAGTATTTCCAGAGATTATGTCATTAAGAAAAACAATGAGGGTTTATTTGCCATCTGTGGTGGAAAGCTAACGACGTTTCGCCGCATGGCCCAGCACATGGTTGATGAACTCTACCCAGAGCTTGCGGCCAAAACTATCGCGCCACTTTTTGGCGCACGCACAGCACCTGAAGCACTCAAGGTCGAGTTAGGAAAGATCGACGGCCCAGTGAGAGATACTCTGATTTCACGCTATGGCGATGGTGCGCGAGACGCTGTCGGCCAATGTTTTACTTCACCTGAGGATTTTAAAAAGATTTCAGGCACAACCTATTTTATCGGCGAAATTAAATATTTGATTCGTTATGAGTGGGCCAAGCATTTAAGTGATCTCGTTGTGAGACGAACAGAATTATATTTTTTAAATGGAAATTTGGGCAACGAAACTTTAGAATCGCTGCTTGGGATTCTTGCTTCAGAACTGCACTGGTCTGAACCACAAATCTCAGCAGAAAGGAAATTATATGAGCAACAAAGTGAGCTCTTTAGATAAAACAGTCGTTTTTTGTAATCCTCACAGTGGCGGCGGAGGCGAGAAATTGTTTGCCTCCTTAACCAAGACTTTGGCACCAACCCCTGTACACCTGACCAAGACGACAGAAGATTTCCGAACCAAAATTCAGGCATGTGTTGCAGAGGGTGCCACCCATCTTGGAATTGTTGGCGGCGATGGCAGTCTGCATCTGGCGATTAATAGCTTGGCCGATTCCATTTTAAATCAGCAGGCCAAAAATCTTACTCTTGTGGTTATTCCCGGAGGAACAGGCAGCGACTACTCACGCAATATTTATCCTAACGGCGCCCCCAAGGATTGGAAGGCCTTTTTGCAGTCTGGTGAAGATCGCCCAGTTGACTTGGGCCTGATTGAGATTATCGAACCCAATCCTCGGAAAATACTTTTCATCAATGCTCTCGGTCTTTGTCTTAATGCTGAGGTGGTTAAAGGCAAAAATGCCATTCCCAATTATGTTCCTGCAACTTTGCGCTATCTTTTGCCCACGCTCTCACAGATTGTAACTTTTAAACCCGTGGCCATGGATGTCACCACTGATGATGAAAAAATCTCCCTCAAACTACTTTCTGGAACAGTTTCCAAAGGACAATTTGCCGGCGGTGGGATGAAGGTTGGTCCCCACGCTGAACTGGCCGATGGCATGTTTGAATTAACCTTGGTTGAAAGGCCCGGGATCTCCACCGTCATCACCAACTTGCCCAAACTTTACAACGGTAATTTAGGTGAAGTTCCCGGCATTCATCAATTTAAAACCTCGCACTTTACCATGGAAGCACAAGAAAATTTTGAGGCCGAGGCGGATGGCGATTTGATTGGCGAGATCAAAAAGGTCCGTATTAGTGTCATCGCCAAGGCCATCAACGTTCGTTTTTTGTCCTTCACTCACTAGACAAATGGCAATTAAAGATTACCAAAGTAAATTACAAGAACATCTCTCGCGATTGCCGAGCTCCCCGGCCTTGTCTGAGGACGACATGCGAATTTTGCACACCTACGCGTTGCAATTTAAACCAACTTTTCAAGAATTAAAATCACTTCAAAGCATCTTTATCGATTTCAAAATGTGGGGGCAAGTTCTCGAACTTTCTCTCCCTTTTAAAAACAAAGACGCCCTTCTCAGTCACTATAAAACTCTCCATCAGCAACTTATTAAAGAAGGTCGCCACTACTCATCGCAAAGTCTTCGAGAAGAAAATCAACCTCATTTTAACTATAAGCATCTTCCTCCTGAAGATATCATTCTGGGAACCTGCCCTGTGGCCTCGGAAAAAACCTTGTGTTGCAACTTACAAACTTTAGATGCCGCTCGAAATTGTGCCTTCGATTGTTCTTACTGTAGCATCCGCTCTTTTTATCCCGATAACTCGGTCTATATTGAAAATAACCTGGCAGAAAAATTGGCCTCGCTCAAAATTGATCCGACTAAAACTTATCACATTGGGACCGGCCAATCGTCCGACTCTTTAATTTGGGGAAACCGTTCTAATCTTTTTGATGCGCTTGTAGACTTTGCTCAAAAATATCCCAATGTGCTTTTGGAATTCAAAAGCAAATCCAGCAATGTTAATTATTTTTTGGGGAAAAAGATCCCTCGCAATATTATTTTCACCTGGAGTTTGAATCCCGACATCATCATAAAAAACGAAGAGCCGATGACCTCGACACTTGCCGATCGACTCAAGGCAGCCAAGAGTATTGCGGCAGGAGGAAATCTGGTCGGCTTCCATTTTCATCCTATTTTTATCTATGAAGGATACCAACAAGACTACGCGGCATTAATCAATCAGTTGCTGACCGGTTTTACAGCGGGGCAGCTGGCGATGATTTCCATGGGCACTTTGACCTTCACAAAAAAAACTATGCGACTCATTCGCAGGCGCAATATAAAGAGCAAAGTTCTTCAAATGGAACTGGAGGAAACAGCAGGAAAATATTCCCATCCTGCGGATACCAAGGCGCAACTTTTTCGTGAGCTCTATCAAATGTTCCGGCCATGGCATGGAAAAGTATTTTTTTATTTATGCATGGAAGAGAAAAAAATCTGGGATCAGGCCTTTAATTTTTCTTATGCAAGCAATGAGGATTTAGAAAATGCGATGAAAACGGCCTATGCCGACAAAGTACAAAACTTACCCTGATACAGTTGATTTTTCTGCATAAAGTGTTCCAGTTCGCCATGAAAACTTCTTGATTCCAAAACCCAGTCCGGCGCAATTAAGTGCTCTTCCGTGGTGTAAGCGAAGGCACGCCCGATCGACATCTGGGGAGGAAGCTGGGCCAAAAAGTTGGCGGCAATTCGCATATAATCTTGCTTGGAAAGAAGCGGAAAGGATTGGCGCTTGTACTGTTCCCCCAGGACCGTTTTATTGACGACAATAAGATTGTGAAGTTTGATCATGGAAATTGGGAGCTGTCCCGCCAGTTTGCCAGACTCAAGCCAGAAGGCCTCATCTTCCCACGGAAAACCAATCATCAAGTGCGTTGCCAACTTAACTTTTGGTGCCAGCTTTTGCGCCCGTTCAATAAGATGATAAAAATCGGCAACCGAATGTCCACGATTGACTCTTTTTAAAGTATCGTCCGAAAAACTTTCCAGCCCAAGCTCCAGCATAACTTCAAATTTATCAGTGTATTCATTGAGCAGACTAAGAACGTCATCGCCCACACAATCCGGCCGAGTCCCAATATTCAGTCCCACCATGCCGGGGAAATTTAAGGCGCGCGAATAAAGCTTTCGCAGATGGGGAATAGGGGCGTAAGT
>JAHFAA010000563.1 GCA_023250775.1 Bdellovibrionales bacterium | reverse complement strand
TACCTGCTTCACAAAATCGGGAGCGTCGTCGGTCACACTATTGGCCAAGACGATGGTACTGGTGGCCTTGGAAGGCACGTCGACCTTAAAGAGGTTTTGCACCGTCATGTCCACGGCCTTGTAGTTTTGATTGACGATTTCGTCGCCTTTTTTACCGAAAGTTTTCTTGATGGCGCCTTTAATTTTTGCGATGGATTCATCGGCGGGAAGAATGCCTGAGATGGCAAAGAAGCAAGTTTGCATGATGGTATTAACTCGTCCACCCATGCCGGTTTCCCGTGCCACTTTGACGGCGTCAATGGCATGAAATTTTAATTTCTTGCTGATAATGGTTTCTTGAACCGAGCGGGGTAAGTGACTCCACACGTGATCTTTGCCGTAGGGAGTGTTGAGTAAGAAAGTCGCGCCTTGAGCGGCCTTTTCCAGAACATCAAACTGCTCTAAAAATTGAAACTGGTGGCAGGCGACAAAATTGGCGGTGTCGATCAGGTAGCTTGAGCGAATAGGAGATTTACCAAAGCGCAGATAGGATGTGGTAACCGAACCGGATTTCTTGGAGTCGTAAACGAAATATCCCTGGGCATAGTTCTCAGTTTCATCACCAATGATCTTGATGGAGTTTTTGTTGGCGGAAACGGTGCCGTCAGCACCCAATCCCCAGAAAATTCCGCGGAAGGTGGTGTCTTTTTCAACTGAAAAATGCTTATCCCACTCTAAAGATGAGTGCGTCACATCGTCATTGATACCAATAGTAAAATGATTTTTTGGGCGATCTTTTTTGAGTTCATCATAAATGGCCTTAACCATGGAGGCGGTGAATTCTTTAGAAGAAAGTCCGTAACGTCCGCCAAACATTTTGGGCATGGTTTTAAACGGCGAGGTGCCCAGTTGAACAGTCTCCGTAATGGCGGTCATGACGTCGAGATAGAGTGGGTCGCCAATGGAGCCTGGTTCTTTGGTGCGATCCAAAATGGCCAAGGATTTGACGGTTTTCGGCAGAGCGTGGATAAAATGTTCAACACTGAAAGGACGGTAGAGGCGAACCTTGAGCAGGCCAACCTTTTCACCTTTTTCCAGCAAGTAATCGACTAACTCATGGGCGGCCTCAGCGCCGGAACCCATCATGATAATAACTCTTTCCGCATCAGGTGCACCGACATAATCAAATAGCTGATATTTTCGGCCGGTGAGTTTGCCAAATTCTTTCATGCAGTCTTCAACGATCTTGGGCGTTTTTGTATAGAAGGGATTGGAGCTTTCGCGCCCTTGAAAGTAGACATCCGGATTCTGTGCCGTGCCTCTGATCACAGGATGATCAGGGGATAGCGCCCTCTTCCTAAAATTCATGACATCATCGTCACTGATCATGGCCTTGATGGTGGCATCTTCAACCAAGTTAATTTTGGCCACTTCATGAGAGGTGCGAAAACCATCAAAAAAATGGATGAAAGGGAGTCGCGCTTTGAGGGTGGCGGAGTGAGAAATCAAGGCCAAATCCATCGCCTCTTGGACTGAGTTTGAGCACAACATGGCAAAGCCAGTTTGGCGTGCCGACATGACATCTGAGTGATCGCCAAAGATCGACAAGGCCTGGGCGGCCAAGGAACGGGCGGCGATATGAAACACGGTAGGAGTTAACTCCCCGGCTATTTTGTACATGTTCGGGATCATGAGGAGAAGACCTTGAGAGGCGGTAAAAGTGGTGGAGAGAGCTCCGGCCTGGAGTGCTCCGTGCACGGCCCCGGCGGCACCGCCTTCACTTTGCATCTCGACCACATTGGGAACAGTGCCCCAAATATTCTTGGTCTCTTGGGCGCTCCATTCGTCGGCCCATTCTCCCATATTGGAAGAAGGGGTAATCGGGTAGATGGCGATAACTTCGCTTACACGATAGGCAACGTGGGCCGCAGCCTCATTTCCGTCTAATAAAACTTTGGTAGTGGTGTTTGTTGTGGTCATAAGAATACTCCAGAAAAATTATTACTGTGTCTAAATAATAAGAATGAATTTAGGTTGTCTAACATACTGCTATTTGTACGCATTTGGCATCGGTTTTATTATAGGGTCAACGATATAGTTCTTAGTGGAGGTCAGGTATTTGTCTGTGGTACAAAGGGCTGGAAATTATGACAAAAATTACCTGCATGATAGGGTAGGAGGCGCATTGTCAGCAATAAAGCGCACAATATTCTTTTACAAAGATTATCTAAGCCACCGCTTTGGCGGGCCTGTCTACAAAGTGTCTTTAGATGGGGGGATGACCTGCCCCAATCGTGACGGTTCTAAAGGCGTCGGCGGTTGTACCTATTGTTCCAATCCATCCTTTACCAAAAATCCATTTGATCTGGAAATTGAGGCCCAAATCCAGCAC
>JAHFAA010000156.1 GCA_023250775.1 Bdellovibrionales bacterium | reverse complement strand
GGAAGCGAGGTCTTTTTTAGCTTTCCTTCCCATTGCTTGGTGAAAAGAATATCTCCAATGGCCGCGGCCGAGATGTAAACTTCATGCTTCGGCCACAATTTTTCCACCGCTTGTAAAAAATCATCAGGAGTATCCAGGGACATCAGCTTCACACCGGGCAGATGCTGTAAATTTTTAATGCGTTCTGTGGAGTAGCGTCCGTGCAATAGCGTCACGGGATGGCCTTGACGATGGGCCTCTTGCGCCAGATGAAATCCTGTAATGCCAGAAGAAGGATTTGTTAAAAAACGAACCGGATCCAGCGGCACAACTGTCGCCCCGGTGGAGATCAGAATCGCTGGCCTAGTCATGGTGTTGGCGGGCATGGCGAAGGGAATGGTATCCAGCATGGTTTCAACACTGGGAAGCTTGCCTTGTCCCTCATCACCGCAAACCAGCTCACCTTCCATCGGTGGATGGATAAAAATATCAGGAAATTTTTGCAGTCGCTGGCAATTTTCCTGCACCAGCGGGTTGTTCCACATGAGCACATTCATGGCCGGGTAGAGCAAGAGAGGCGTTCCTGCACGTTTTGCTAAAACGACTGAGCAGAGTAAATCATCGGCCATGCCATGACTCACTTTTGCCAAGGTGTTGGCCGACAAAGGTGCCAGCACGATCCGATCGGCCCATTTGGCCAGATTGATGTGAAGAACAGTGCCTGGCAGATCAGAGCTGGCTTGAGGGACAAAATCATCGTGAGGTGTATAGACCGCATCGGCGCCCAAATATTTAAAAACTTCGGGACGAACAAATTCCAGTCCGCCTTTGGAAAGAATGATACGTACTTTGTGACCGGCCTTGACCAGACCGCGAGTGACATCCAACATTCGATAGGCCGCAACAGAACCCGTGACGCCGATTAATATGTTGGACATAAAGGTTCCTCGAGGGGAGATGAAATTCTATGAAGATTTTCATCCACAATTTTGTGGGCCAAAGAAAAAAGTGCATGATGAATTAGGTTTGAACGAACTTCAATTGATGTCGAAGAAATTTCCCGCAACAAGGGAAGTAATACTTGCGCCTGCCCACCTGTGAGAATAATTTTTTCAGGACGATGTTGGCGATGCCACTCAGTAAAAAAACCTTTCAGCATTTGCCAGACACCCAGACCCATGGCGTGGTGGGTGGTCTGGGGCATTTCATCTTTGCGTGGATAAAACGCCACCACTTGCTCAAGTGTAAGCGCCGGAAGTTTTTCACCCATGGTAAAACTGCGCGACAATAAGTTGAGGCCCGGAATAATGTGACCGCCCTCAAATCCATTGGCGGTGATCAAATCGACGGTGGTAAAAGTTCCGCTGTCGATCAGTTGAATGGAGCTCGCTTGTGCATTTTCCGTTGTAAAAAATTCGTTGAAAAGTGCATAGGCTTGAACCAGGCGATCGGCGCCTAAGGTCGTGGCGTAGTGAACGGGTAAGTTAAAGAGTCTTCCCGCCGTGAAATAATCCACAGGGGACATGGGTTTTAGTTCGGCGACAAGGTCGGGGGGTAAATGGGTTCGGACTTCTGAACAAATACTGACGGCCCCAGGAATTCGGGGGCCTTGCAAAAATTGAATAAGCGGGATGACACTGATTAATTCATTATTCAGAAACTCGCCCACGGACGGGTTGGAATTTCCTAAATCAAGAGTGTATGTGGTTGCCCAATTCATATTTTTTTGTGGGGTTTGAAGGAAGGTTAAAAGTTTCTAAATATCTTGTGATGGCCTCTTTTTTTAAACTGTAGAAATCGGCAATGGGGTGGCAAAATTTAGGTGGGCGGTTGGGGCCCATTTTGAGCAGATCATTGATGACGAGAATCTGGCCGTCGACGTCAACACCGGCGCCAATCCCGATGGTAGGAACAGTTACGGACTGAGTGATTTCGGCCGCGACAGTTTTTTCGATACACTCTAAAACAATTGAGAAAACGCCGGCCTGTTCGAGCGATTTTGCCTCACGCACCAGACGCTCACGTGAAACTTCATCTTTACCATGCTGATAAAGGCCGCCTAAACCGTGCACAGATTGAGGAATGAGACCAATGTGTCCCATGACGGGGACGCCTGAATTGGTGAGGCGAGAGATAATTTCCAAAACGTGGGGAAAGGCCCCTTCTAGTTTTAAACCCTCGGCACCAGTTTTTTGGAAGAGGTGCAAGCAATTTTCTACGCCTTGAGTGAAGGTGGCGTAGGTTCCGAAGGGCATATCCATAATGAGAAATTTCCCGGGGGCGCCACGACGGACGGCCTTGCCAAAAATTTCCATCTCATGCAGCTCGACGCTGATAGTATGATCATATCCCAAGATAACATTGCCCAAACTGTCGCCCACCAAAATCATGTCCAGTTCGGTTTCATTTAAGAGTTGTGCGGTTTGAAAATCGTAACAGGTGAGTGCGGAAAGTGATCGGCGTGTTGGGCCTTTCTTCCAACTGCGTAGATCCCTGGTGGTCAGTTTTTTTGCTCCAGCTTTTATTTCGTTATAGACCGACACGTTTTTTCTCCATCGTGTTGTGTGTCTGGGCCAAAGTGGTCTTGGACCAGTCTTCAGTAACCTTGCGTCTTAGCGCGTCAAAGTCCTGTTCCATAATTTCTTCAAAAAAAGACCCGGACCAAATCTCGGAGGCGAGTTTATCTAGCTTGGCATGGAATGACTTGTCAAAAATGATGTGGCGCGCCTTCTCTCCGCCATAGAGGGCATTAGGGCTAATTAATTTGTGAAAATTTTCAGGGCCAAATTTAATCATCGCGTCAGCAATGAGTTTTACTTCTCTCCAACATTCTAAGTAAGCGACTTCGCGTGAAATGCCTCTCTCAAGCATTTTTTCGAACACGATTCGGGCACCGTAAGGCAAAAGCGAGCACAAAAGGGCCTGTTCAGAGAAGAGATCGGCCCGTGTTTCCTCTTGGAAGGTGGTCTTGAAAGGGCCTTGATTAATCCCCAGTTCCCGCGCCAAAAAAAGCACAAGTTTTTCGGCGTCTTTGTCGCTGCTTCCTTCAGTCGAATAAACCGCAGCCAAAGGTTCATGGGAGAGGTAGTTGGCACGAACTTCAGAGGCGATGGCCTTGGGTGCCAGGAGCAGATGGGACCAGCTTGGATAAATTTTGTTCCAATGATATTGAGTGTAACTAACTCCGTGAGCGTAAATAAAAGTGAGGGGAATTTCGCGCCCTCGCTGGGCGAAAAATTCTAGAACTTGTTTGTGAGTATGATCGGGAATAAGCATCACGAAAATATCGTGGGCCTGTGGCCGCCATTCTTGAAGCAGCTGATGCGAGAGGTTTAGTTTCTGAATTTCTTCCAGAGTATTTTTTGATCCTCGAGATAAAATGTGAAAGGGAATTTTTTGGTCCTGCCAATTTTGCGCCCAGGCCTTACCTTGTGAGCCGAGACCAAGAATGAAGAGTCTTTTATTTTGGATGGGATTTGCCATGTACATAGGGGGCCTCATCGAATAATCTGAGGCAAGCATAGTCCGAGGGGGAGTACTTGGCCACGATCTATCGCTATTCTAACAATGACATTTGTGAAGTTACGCCCGTTTTTTATGGCGATGTTGCGTTCAGCACTTTTCGGGCCTTCGGTACGGTGATTCCCTGGTGGGATCATCATCTTGAACGACTAAAACGCGGAGCATATTTTCTTGCCCGCGATCACAACTGGGATTCATTGCTCATCAATTTGCAAGATGGACAGAGGCAATTTGCAAAATATTTTCAGGGGCGAGAATGGATGGGGCGTCCCACTATCAGGCGCGTCGAGGCGAATTTGCAATTGGATTTTTATGCCTGGGAGGCCCAGGTTTTATCCCATACGCCCCAGAAATTGGCGCTGGCCTTAGAGGAGAGAACACGCACTCTTCCGACTGATGTGAAGGGAGGCAATTATAAAATTGAAACTCTTGGTAGAGAATGGGCGATAACCCAAGGAATGGATGATGTCTTGTTCTGGCATGGACCACAAAAATTTGTCAGCGAAACTAGTACCAGCAATATTTTCTTTCTCAACGCCCAGAGAGAACTTCATACTCCTGCGATAGTCGAGGGGAGTTGTTTAGGTGGAATTGTGCGTGAACAAGTTGTCACGATGGCGAAAAAACTCGGACTTCAAATCTTTGAACGGCCCATCGCTTTGATGGAGCTGGAAAAGATGACCGAAGCTTTTTTGACCAACTGTGGTCAACTGATCCGGCCGGTAGAGCGGATAGGGAATTATTTTTTTTCCAGTTCAAATTCCTTGACCAACGAGCTAGTGAAAGAATTAAAATTGCATATCACCAACTTGAAGTAGGAATCTCGTCGTGACAAAAAAAGAGTTATTGGTCAAGTGTCCAACTTGTGGGCATAAATTCAACTATCATGACTCGGAATTTCGACCTTTTTGCAGAGAGAAATGCCAGCTGATTGATTTAGGCAGATGGTTGGAAGGTGACTACGCCATTCCTTGTAGTGATCCCATCGATGAAGCAGAAAAAACTGATAATGATAATGATGAAGAGAGTGAGAACTAAATGAAACGCGATTATAAAAAAATTTGTAACATGGTTCTAAATTGGGCAAAAGGTGCGGGAGTCATCACCGTCAAGTATCAACGCAAACTCGATTCTCTCAAAATTTCGCATAAGAAGACCTTGGGAGTGGTTTCCGAAGCCGATCTGGCGAGCGAAGAATATTTGTTAAAAAGAATTCGAAAGTCCTTCCCCCTTGATCTTATTCTAGCAGAAGAGTCGGATTATCGTGGATATGGAACTAAAGGCGCTGACCCCAAATTCTATATCGAAAGTGAATGGTCTTGGGCCGTCGATCCATTGGATGGAACCACCAACTTTGTTAATGGCATGGATTATTATGCGATCGCCATCTCACTCATGCACTTTGGGTCTCCCGTGATGGGAGTCGTTTATCGTCCGAGTAATGGGGATTGCTTTTATGCTTATCAAGGCGGGGGTGCTTATTTTGCCAATTTTAAGGACGGCGGTCGTGCTGTTCGTTTAAAGCCCCGGCGCAATTCTAAAAAGCTCCGAGACACCCTTCTCGTGACAGGTTTTACCACCGAAAAAGGGCAAACTTTGTTGAGCGAATTTAGCTATTTCAAAAAATTAGTTCAGTCCGCTCGAGGAGTGAGACGGATGGGCTCGGCCGCCCTCGATCTTTGTTATGTGGCCCGAGGTACTTTTGATGGATTTTGGGAGTCGGGGCTGGCCCCCTGGGATGTGGCGGCAGCTGGAATTATTTGCCTCGAAGCTGGGGTGAAGGTGGCCGACTTTAAGGGAAAAGAGTTTACTCCCTTTCAAAGTTCTATTATTGCTGCCCGAATGCCGCTCTTTAACTCCCTTCTCAAATTTGTAAAAAAATAAAAAAGTCGGATATTTTTTATTGTGAATTGAAATCCCTCTCTGTTGAGCTATTGGAATTTCGGTTATCATTAATGCATGCCTTTGCTTTTACCATGGAGAGGTGACGGTGAATGAGATTTTTCGCTTATCAACGCATTTTACAGATGAAATCATCGCGCTTGCGCTCGCGCTGACGGGCCTCTTCGGATGTTTGATTGTTGTTTATTGGATTTATTATCGTCGCAAATTTCATCAACTAACTCATCAGATCCCGGCCTCTGTCATAAAAAATTATCTGGATTCCATTATCCAAAATTCCAGTGCTCTGAAATCCTCTCTCTTTCGAGGAGGGGGCATGGATCTGCCGGATGGAGTTCCTTCAATTTTTCCCGTAAGTGGTTTAGGAAGTGGCCCTGTCAATTCTGGCGCCAATGATGAAGTTGTCGCTCAGAAAAATGCTGAAATTTCTTCCATGCATGCGCGTCTCAAAGAAAAAGATCGAACGATTGCGGATTTGGAGGCGCGTCTAAGTGATGCTGCTGCTTCTGCCGGAAAAGGGGGGGCCTCAAGCGAAGAGGTTCAACTGTTAAAAAAAGAAGTCGCACGATTGCAGAAAGAATTGGCGACAGCTTCTGCCGGAAGCGGTGGTGATGCGGCGATAAAAGCGGAACTGGGCAAAGTGACCAAAGAGCGTGATGAATTAAAAGAGCGCTTGATGGAATATGAAATTATTGAAGAAGATTTGGCCAATCTCAAACGTCTCCAGCAAGAAAACGAGCAACTCAAGGCCACAATCGCCCAGCTCAAGGGCGGCAAAGTTGAAGTGGCAGCTCCTCCTACGCCTGCTCCTGCTGCCAAGGCCCCAGATCCTGCTCCTGTGGAAGAGGTGGTGGAAGAACCTGTTGCCGAAGCTGAGCCAGCTTTGGCCGCGGCCCCTGCTGATGATGAATTACCGACGCCAGCTTCCGACGAAAAATTAGCGCCTCCTGACGCACTTCCCGATGCTCCAACTGCTGGAGAAAATGAGCAAAAATCGGCAGAAGAATTATTGAGCGAATTTGAAAAAATGTTAGGCTAAGAAAATAATGAGGAGAATTCCTATGAAATTGGTTCTAAGTTTCTTTATGGTTTTGAGTGTGTTTTCTCCTGTGAGTTTTGCAAATCTCACACCTGCAAAAGCTCCTGCACCAGAAGCAAAGGGTAAAGTCGCACCAGAAGAAAAAGCAGCTCCCGTTATCAGTCGAAAAGAAAGTGATGAGATCACGAAGCGACTTTTGCTAAAGTTCCAAGCAGGATTTAAGGATAAAAAGGAATTGGATGCTTTCAATAAAGAAATTAGAGGGCTAAGCGGCCGGGCCGTTCCCGCCTTGATTGAAGTAATGAAAAACGGTAAATATCCTGACAAATCACGCTGGATTGCAACTTTCATGCTCGGACGTGCCATGGGTAAGAAGGCCGCTCCCTTCATCGGCAAATTCACCGCCCATCCTTCATGGGTGATGCGATTGGCATCGCTTAAAGTTCTCTTGGCCTTACGCCAGCATGAAATGGCGCATTTGTATGCCCAAACTCTCAAGGATGATTCTTTGATTGTACGAACCCAGGCCTTGGCCAATATTCGCGATCTCAAGCTGAATCAGCTGGCGCCCAATGTTTGGGCCATGCTGTATGATAAGCGCAATTATTATGAAGCGAAGAAGGCCACCAAGCGTGCAAATATCATCAAGGAAGTCATTACAGCAATCGGCGATTTGCGTTTTGAAAAGGCCAGAGATCCCTTGCTCACGATGATTCAAAAAGACAAATACACTGATGTGTTTGATGAGATTAATGCCTCTCTGGAAAAAATCACCGGGAAGGAAGCCCCCAAGGGCACTCGCATGATTAAGAAGCAGTACTGGTCACACTATTTGGTGTCGACCAAAACAATCTAGAACGAAGCCTCTTGTTCTTTACTCTTATTCTCTTCAATCTTCTTGAGTTTGTTGTCGATTAACACCGTTCGTTCAATTCGATATAAGATTGTCTCTTCCAAAATTTGATCTGAAGGGACAACTTTCCAGCCGGTTAAAAAATCGTGGTTGACCATCTGGCGTTTAAAGACTGTGACCTTCGTAACTTCGCGCGATCCCCGAAAGCCTTTGATCACATTAACGATGACTTTGAATTTGGCAGACTTCACGGAGTCTGAGGAACCGAATGAATCGGCAAAGTTTAGCTCCAGTGTATTATCGACCCATCGGGTTTTGATGATTCCGGCCTCTTGGTTTTGCAGTTCAAGATCGTAACTTTTCATGACGGATAAAACTGCTTGCCACGTCTGGGCGTAATCGGCCTTGAAAACTTTTGTAGGAATTTCCAATTCGTCAGTCATGTATTGGAAGTCTTTGTAGGAGGAGCATGAAATGATCATGCCGACACTCGCCACGAGAGCGATGAGAAGACCGAGCCTAAGTTTACACTTCGCAAGATTCATTGTAGTTTCTAAGATAGTTTTTTTGATCACACTACTATCTTACCAGGCCTTGGGCCCATAAAAAAAGAAGAATTTTTATGTCCAACCATTTGCTGTCCATTATGCAGAATGTTCTCCACCTGGAGGCGCAGGCATTAGAAAAGGCCAGCGAACGTCTGGGAAAGAAGCAAATTGAAGCGTTGTCTGTCCTTTTTGATGAACTCATTCAGCAGGATGCTCAGGTAATTTTTTGTGGAGTTGGCAAATCTGGTCACATCGCCATCAAATTGGCGGCAACTTTCTGTTCTCTTGGGCGCCCGGCATTTTTTCTTCATCCTACTGAGGCCTTGCACGGGGATTTGGGACGTCTTAGGGCCCAGGATGTGCTGGTATTAATTTCCAAATCGGGAACAACAGAAGAAATTTTGAAATTATTGCCGTTTATTGATGTGTCT
>JAHFAA010000155.1 GCA_023250775.1 Bdellovibrionales bacterium | reverse complement strand
ATAGCTAACTCCAGGCGGGATAATGCATGTGAAAAAGCACCTTTCATTGGTGGAGTCGATCCTTCTCCTGGTTAACAATCTAAACATGTCAATCATGTTAGTTGAACCAACGGTCATCTTGGGGAACGCATTTCGAATTTTCGATCGACTCATCGTTGTCCCATATAAAGTCCTAGGAATAAATCCTTGGGGATATTCATTTGGGGGGATAGGCTGATAAGAGCGATGAGATTTATATTTTTCTAGAGTCTCTTGAAATAGAAAATTCCCCAATTGAATATTGGGTCCACTTAAAACAACATGATCAAGATCTCCAGCTAGCTTATTCATCGCAGTTATAGATAAGTCATCCTGAGACTTAGTTTCATGGAATAGTCTACCGGCGTTCACGTTCTCGCTTCCAGCCAACTCCCGCAGGGTACGGGGGCACTCACTTATTTTAATTAAAAAATCGACGAGCGGTTTTGAATGCAGATTTAAAAATGTAGGGTTTTGCTTATCAAAAGAAAAACCTTTGAACAGATCCAAAAGGGTTTGATCTACATCGAGTACTCGAGAATGGTGACCACGCAACTCCCAGTCACCATTCTCATTCTTCATTCCTGGGACGGTTTCGATGCTGCCTTCGGTTTCAAAGCATTCATTGATAGTAATTGGAAGAAAAAGATTCCCAATATGTTCAAAGCGGGGGGCTATTTTAGCGTCTGAGATAATATTAATACTAAATGCTTTAGTATTCCCAACGTCAGAAAATAAGAGTTTTTGGTTCCAAAACTGGAAGTGAAATCGAAGGCGGTGATATAAAAATCTCCGAGCCAAAGAGGCAGCCGTTTCTTCAAATAACCCATCTTCGTAGATTAACCCAACAGCTCCAGCAGTATTGAGAAATTCTGTGCTGATAACGATAAAATTCTTATACGTGTTTGGCGTTGCACCTGCGAGAATTTCATAGGGATGCATCGAGAGCAATTGAGTAATTCCAGTAAATTCAACAAATGCCATGGCAAGAAGCGTATCGACACGACTCGGGGAATAAGTACGAAGAAAATCCCGAGTCGTAGTCGCATTCAATCCAAGAAGGGATGGCATTGGATCAAGATCAGAAATCTCAAGAGAGGCCTGCCAGTTTATCGGCACCCATGGGGGATTTCCGACAACTAGATCAAACCCACCAGCAGATATAATTTCTGGAAATTCAATTTCCCAATGAAAAAACCTCTGGGCATTAACCTTGTTTTCAACTAAACCTACAAGACTCTCATCAATTGCTCGGCCATCTAGGATTGAATCAAATATATTACAAAGATCTTCGTGCTTTTTTGGGAACATCTTTAAATCATCTGAGCTTAAAAAAAAGAACGAGCACCAGAGATCGCCGCAAAGCTTTAGCCTCTTGTATACTATTCCTTTTAACTCAGCGTCAGTTGTGGACATAAGCTCTTTAAGAAGACTTTCAGCTTTTTCTTGTATTGCTCTTATTTCCTGAGACGAACTGGAAATCCTTGAACTAAGAAAGTTTTTTCTGAAGTCTTGGATTTTTGGGAAACCCTCAGCGTCATAGTCCTGAAGACGTTTTCCATAATTCATCATACCCTCGTGGAGAAGTAGCCAAGGATAAACGCCATCGACACCTTTCTTGAATCTTGCTCCTATTAAACTATTTCCAACTTTAAGCTTTCCATCAAATGTAGGAGGTTCTTTCCCAGCGCCAATACAATTTAACAAGAGGGAGAAACGAGCGAGTTCAATTGCCGTTGGATTTAAGTCTACACCATAGACGTTATTGGAAATAAGCCAATATTTTATTTCAAAGAGACGCCTTTGTTTATCTTTTGGTGTTTTAAGATCACCAATCTTTTGTTGGACTTCCAATTCCAGAATTTTATCCGAAAGCTGATTAACTGCTTCATTTAAGAATGCACCTGATCCCATTGCTGGCTCAAGTATTCTAACTTTCCACAAATCATCAAGAGTGTTCCTTGTTTCAAAGAGAACCTTCAGAGAATATTTCACGGTGCATTTCGTGAGCGATTCAGGTGTGTAAAAACTTGCGAGCTTCTGGCGATCACGGCCAGCTAGACGATAAATAAAACCTCCTTTTTTATATACCTTTGGGTTTCCATGTTCATCAAGGACAATGTTGTCGTTAGTTAGTTTGTATGCTTTCTCTTTGATATTCTTGTATTTTTCGACAAGAGACCTTGGGGCAAGATAAATCTGATCATGATCTTTTCCAGCATCAAGATCAGCTTGTTTAACATTCGATGGCTTCAAGGCATGTAGATCTTCCTGGGCAAAAAAACCTGAATATGAAAGTAGCCCTTCGTAAACAGCCCCAAGTTGGTTAATTCCAAGATTAGAATAACTCACTCTTGTAAGCTTCTTATTCTTTCCTTTTCCGACCGTCGAAAGGGAGAGCTTACGAAGAATTTGAAGAAGGATACCGTTTCTAAGCTTAATCCCTTTAAGGTGCTTGATCGTATCTGGGTTAAAGAGATCGCTTTTAATTCCTTTTATGAGAAAACCAGTCGTGGTAATTTCGTCTTGGTTAAAAAGGTCTTTTCCTGTCTTATAGGAGAATCCATTATAAATAAGATTAAAAATCTGCTCTAAGCTTTCATAAACGAAAGAACCATCAAAGTCATGGGTGCCCTCCCCAGGAAGATCATGGATAAGCTCCAGCAGCTTTTCGAGAGAGTAACCATTCCTATATATCTCAGACTTGAGTGGCAAAAGGTCTGAGTCTTCCCCCTGGGACTCTAGATAAAGAAGAAAAATTAAACGGTAAACATAGAGGAGGGCATCATGAGATAGTTCTTTCGCATAATTCTCAGAATATCCTTTTTTTAGATACGCTTCATGAGCATCTTTTTTTCTATCAATCAATTCTTTGATAAGATCTTCTATTGACTCCCTTACGCTCTCTCTAAGCTCCGTCGTAACTTCGTGCGCCTGACGATGAGAGTTGTCGTCAATCTCTTCATGTAAAGACGATCCTGAGTCAGGGCAAAGAGAATCACGAGAGACAAGTCCTATAATCGAAACAAAGATATCATCGGCCTTTTGTTGAAAAATTTCATCCCAGCTAAACTTTAAATATTGTCCCCGAGACCACTTGTTTCGTTCGAACAAGAAAAGTGTCGTCCGTGTTCCAAGGATAATCCATTTGGGAGGATTCTCTAGCTCGTCAAAATATTCTGAGATAACATCCTGGAATTCTCGATCTTCTGGTGCGTCGTCTTTAGCAAGGTCAATATTAAGTGGACTTGATTCAAGAGAGTCTCCATCTGTGAGGAAGAAAAGAAACTCAGGGATAGAGTTTTTTGAAACCTTAGCGATTGTTGAAATATTTGTCTCTTTGAGAGTCGGATTTTTTTCTATCTTTTGCTCAAAAGAAAGAACGCTTAGGAGTTTCGAATAAAAATCAACGAGAATTTCTTTTTTGTTTTTTTGATTATCTCTCATTGTCCAGTACGAAGTATCCAGGGCCTTAAACTTATCTGTCCTCGCTTTCAATTCAGAGAATGCGCATACTTTTAAAAGAAGGTCATTTGACAGTTTATTTTCAAAATAGAAGTTGGTGTAGAATTCACCTTCGTTATATATTCCTTTAAACATTAGATAGCTCCATCATTGACAAATAGACCTATCACTCGGACATAAGGGTTTTGGTCTTCTATTTCATACAGTGAGGTCAAATACTCAAGGTATTTCTCCCTGACTTTGCGTATTGACTCTACCTCTTGTAATAATTTTGCTTTTTGCTGAGGATATTTCAATTTTTCTTCTAGAAACGTCTTCTTGTCTGAATGCCATACTTCTATATTGGTCTTCTTTTCTTTCAGAAGCGGGTCAAGCTTGACACGCTCTTTCCAGGCGTCTCTTTTCATTTTTTTTGTGACGGCCTCAATCACACTTTTGAGGTTTGTCTTAATTACTTTCTCAGATTTTTTAATTTTATTTTTTTCTGCGTCCCCTTTACTATTTGGGGACTTGCTATCGCCATATCCTAATTCAGACAAGGCCTCACCGACGGGAAGATATTTAAGCTCTTTTCCATCTTGATGACAAAAAAGGACTTCAGACTTTATAGGCCTTCCTTTTTTAGAAAAAATGGAGGCGTAGATGATGTAACCATACTCATCAAAAAAACATTTTTCTTTGTTCCAGCAAATAACGGGCAAGCTGTTCTTGGTGTATTTTGATTCCAGTTGTTTATGAAACCCCGCAATGAGCGGATTGTTTTCCCAGAGAAGATGTACTTTGGGCCATTCTCCGGAGGTCTCTCGTGCTTTCAGTATCGACTTTTGCACCTTTTCTATTTTTATCGAAAGAAGGACTTCTGTCATCTCGTCAATATCTAACTCTTTTTCCAATTGGTTTATGGCCCGTGCCAGATACTTTTTTGAGTCAGTATTCAAAATGAGTTTTTCTGTGTCATTATCCGTTTCAGTTTCTATCTTAAGTTCTTTGCATGAAGAGTGAAAAAACTTATCTATGGAAAAAACCCTTGCAGGAGTTATAAGCGGTAGGTCTGGAACAGAGGGGGCCACTGTGCCATACATAGGATCAGAATCTTGCAATAGTTGTGCAAAAATATCTACTTCCTCATCTTCTTTTTGAAACTCTTGAGTGATTACTTCTTTTTCCCTCTCTTCATCAAACACACAAAGAGCAAGGGCCGCATCACCTAATTGATCTTTAACGTTTTGTGCGCGTTCTAAAAGTTTTTCAACAACTCTTTTTTCATTAAATTTTGCAAGTGCCGCTTCTTTTGTTTCATAAACTAGATAGTAGATATGGGCCTCGTTTTTTTGCCCATATCGATGAATTCTCCCGTTTCTTTGCTCCAGTATAATGAATGACCAGGGAACATCGAAATGAATAAGATTATGGCAGAAAAAGTGAAGGTTCACACCTTCAGAGGCAATATCCGTGGTAACTAGAATTTTTATCTTAGAATCTTGCGCAGAAAAGCTCTCTATGATTTCATTTTGCTTATCCTCGGGAACACCTGCATGAAAAGAGACAATTTGCGCCTTCTTATCGAAATGATCAGTTGTTTTTGCCAAGTCCAGGTCTTCAGATAATGCTTCAACAAGAGCATCTTGTGTTTTTCGGTATTCAGTAAAGATGACGACTCGATCTTTTTTCACCTCTTTTTTGAGGCATTCTAAAAGATGTTTATATTTCCCTGTTTTTTTCATCGAAAGCTTTGATACTTTCTTTTTTAGTTCCTCTAAGAAATTCTTATCGCTAATGGCACCCGGGTCATCGGAAATTTTCTTTAACCTTTCATTAATTGTAGACAGCGCCGCTTCTGGTGAAGAGAAAAATAATTTCCCTAATGTCGTCTTCAAAAAGACGTCTTTGCTCCTTAATTTATTTTTATCCAAGGATTGAAATATTTTATCTTTAAGTTCTAAAAGGATTTTGTCTGAATCGACATCATTTGTGATCCAGATTGGCTTTTCTTTGCGTGGCGGGATTTTCTCTTTAAGCTCCACATCTTTACCAAAACGCCTAAATACAACTTGGGAATTATCAAGATCGCCCTTGGTAATTTTTTCTGGATCAATGACAAGAGTCGGGTCGATCAACTCCAAGAGGCTTGCGTAACTTTCTCGCGTTCCATCATGAGGAGTGGCACTGGTTAAAATAAGGGCATCCGAGGCGCTTGCCAACTTTCTAGCAAGCCGGGAGCGATCCGATGCTGATTTCCCTCTCCGGGCCACATTGTGACACTCATCAATGACAATGACGTCCCAATAGGAGGTATCCAGAAACTTCATCCATTTTGTACTCTTCAAGGTATCCATAGATACGATGACCTTATCGTAGTAATTAAAGGGATTCATATTGCTTGGAATTTTTGTATAGGTTCGCTGTAGTTTGTCAGAATCGATGGCCTTGAGCGGAATTGTGAAACGACTCCAGAACTCTTTTTGCAGTTGCCCAAGCATGGATTTTAAACAGACAACGAGGATTCGCTGGCCTCGTCCACAATAAATCAGTTCAGAAAGCAGCACTCCCACCTGGATCGTTTTTCCCATACCCACGGTATCAGCAAGAAGCACTCTTGGGCGAATATGCTTGTCTGTTCGAAGAGCATGATAGGCAGGCTCCAATTGAAATTTCTCTTCATTGAAGGCCCCTTGATGCCCAATGAAAAGGCCATCCTCCGCTGGAAGATGTTTTCTAAGCCACAAATCCAGATAGAGCTTTGAACGTATGTATTGAGTGGATTCATCGACCTCAAGTTCCACATCAAGCGGATTCACTTCTTTGATCTTGTCCAAGATGGAAAGAAAAGTGGCACTCATCCCACGAACAACACCTGTCACACCATCAGCTTTAACAACGTAGGATTTTACCTGCTGGTCGTACTCGCAGCTCTTAACGATCCATTCTTCGTCCCTGGCCTCAATGCGAACACCAGGAGGAAGGGATCGTTTTAAGGAGTCGATATAGCTAATTGATTCTGTGCTCATATTGCTCGAATTGGATTGAGGTTAATGATGTGATTTATTGATCTATAAAACACTTTGGCGCAACTATTGCGTTCGACCATAAATCACTCCATGATTTAGTAAGAAAATATGCTTGGAAAAATAATAATCGGTATGGAATGCTAAGTCAGCTAAATGAGCAGGACAGCGCGGATTTAAAATTTTCAAAGGCAATACTCGCTACCTTAACTCAACTATTTACCCCACAATGCCCAATTGAAAGGACTTGTTGAATTGGCTGTCTCTAAAATAAAGCAATATGACGGATAATGATTTTTCAATTCTTGCAAATAGAACCATCAAAGAAATCAAGCGCTCCTTGCGAATGCTTGACCAGGTTGACTTGCGTAAATGTTCATACGAGAAATATTTTGACTTGTGCAAGATTGCCTATGACGGCATTAAAGTTAATATTTTTCAACTTGGCGGATCTGCCAATAAAAATAATGACAGTGGCCATGGCATATTTAGAGCACGAGAATGCAAAATAAATTATCCCTACGAAGACGTTAAAGACTTATGGGCAAAACCCGCTGAAGCAGTTGTTGAGGCTGGACGCTGCAACGCTGTCAATGAATCCATCTTATACTGTTCCACTTACCTCCCCACAGCGTTAATTGAATGCAAAGTCCAAAATAACACCTACTGGACTATTTCGGAATTTGAAATTATTTCCGGCGAATTATTGCACATTAAAGAACTTGGAATAAGAAAGCATAAATTTCGGGAACAGGCGGCAAATACGCTAGAATTTCCCGATATGTACGAAGGAGTTGAGAAATCTCTAATAAAAAAGAATACCTTGATTGATGATCACATTCATAAATGTTTTGTACATGAGCGTTCTAAAAATAATGTTCAATATAAGAAGACAGTGGCAATTACTCATTACTTTCTCAAGGCCCCGGCTGCCGAACAGCGAATCGACGGGCTTCTCTATCCGTCAATCGCTGCGAAGTTACATGGCTATAATATTGCAATAAGAACAAATGTTGCAAAAGAGAAAATAAGATTAAAAAATGTTCAATTCGTTAAGGTTACAATTCTAGATAAGACTAAAGATCAAATTGTGATTGTACCTCTGGCCGTTGGAGAAATTTTTGATCAGAAAGTAATTTGGACACAAGCATAAAGATGATTTAGTACTGCTCTAATCGTCCAATCTTTCGTTTTAAGAATCAGCCCCCACCAGACCCATCGCCGCCCGAGAGGACAGACAAGACTCGGTGAAGATCGGCTTCAAGAATTTTCTTTGCCCATAAAGATTTGTCAGACTTCTCAAGTAAAATCTTGCCGATTTCATCAGAGTAAATTCTCTCACCGGAAGTAAGTTCAATAGAAACGACATGGTTGTTTGAATCAAGCACGATATCGCTGATATTTTTCTTCAGGATTATTTGGTTGTCCTCGGCAATAACGCCGATAATTTTGCCATCGCCGGCCCAGGCTGAGGTGCCAGCAGATAGGAGAGCAATAAATATTACTTTAAACAGATTTCTCATTGCCAATTGCCTCCCTTTTCCTCGCCCTCAGCGGATGTGAATGTATCACAGAAAGCGACTGAAAAAACAGGTGTGCTCCCACGAAATTCCTCATCTCTCATAACGGCCATGCAGTCTGCATGAAATTGCCGATGAAGGTCTTGCATACGGGCAAGGCCCTTTGTATTTAATCCATCGCTTAAGCTATGGGCGTAATTGCGATTCATTCCGACATGTTCGGGCCGATAGAACCGCATATAAGTACCCAGATGGTGCTTGATGCTCTCAAAAG
>JAHFAA010000562.1 GCA_023250775.1 Bdellovibrionales bacterium | reverse complement strand
AATATATGAAGCCACACTCAAATCAAGAATGGGAAATCGACAACCTTCCAAATAGGTTGACACTCTTTCGTATTCTGCTGGTCCCCTTGGTCATCGGCAGCCTCTATCTAAACTTAATTGATTTTGGTCAGTCGGCGGGCCTAAAGTCATGGTTCGGCTGGATCTCGGCCTGGATTTTCGGGCTGGCAAGTATTACCGATTTTTTTGATGGATATTTTGCTCGCAAACGAAATCTGATTACGGTCTTCGGATCTTTTCTTGATCCCGTGGCCGATAAATTTTTAGTGGTTTCCTCTTTGATGATGCTCGGGGCCTTGAATCGCATTCCGATTTTAATCGTCATTATCCTGGTGTTGCGAGAATTTTTCATCACCTCCCTTCGTCTCTTGGCCAATGAGCGTGGATTGTCGGTTCCTGTTGGCTCCATCGGCAAATGGAAAACCACTCTCCAAATGGTCGGCATTCCTTGTCTGATGGCCTTTGAAAAACCTTACGGCATTCCCTTCCCAGGAATAGGAATCTTTTGTATCTATGGGGCCTCGGTGTTTAGTTTGTACTCCGCTCTTGAATACACCGTAACGCTGGTTAAAAAACTCAATGTCGTGCGCATCGAACGTAAAGTCGAAAGAAAGCTCGCCAAAAAATCCCATCAAGGGGAATAAACATGTCCAAAGAATATATCCTTGTTACTGTTTCTGGGGCAGACCAAACAGGCATCACAGGCAAACTCATGAGTATCGTGGCCAAAAGTGGTGCCGTGCTTGCCGACATGGGACAGGCCGTGACCCATGGTCTACTCTCCCTGTCCTTCTTGCTCGAAATTGATTCCGATCGAGAAGACTATCCGGTTATCAAAGATTTGCTTTTTGAAACAAAAAAAATGGGCCTGGCGTTGGATTTTAATATTCTCGACAGTAGAAAATCTGACACCCGAATGGTGGACACCTCTGAGCGCTTCATCCTCCACTGCGTCGCCAGCGAATTTCTGACCTCCAACTTTGTCAAAGATGTGGCGCAAATTCTGGCGGAATTCGGAATCAATATTCATCGCATCGACAACGTCTCCCCGATGCATTTTAAGTCGCTGGAACTGACCACCACCGTGCCGGCCTCGGTGGATTTAAATATCGTCAAAAAAGAATTGCTCAAGATCAGTAACACCCATCAAATGGATTTGGTCTTTTTAAAAGACAATGTTTTCCGCCGCAATAAGCGCCTCATCGTTTTCGATATGGATAGTACACTGATTCAAGCGGAAGTGATTGATGAGCTGGCCGCTGTTTATGGCGTGGGTGAAAAAATCAAGGCCATTACTTCTCTTGCCATGAATGGCAAGCTGGATTTTGATCAGGCCTTGAAAGAACGTGTCGCCATGTTAGAAGGGCTGGACGAAAAAACCATGCGCAAGATTTTGGATAATCTCCCCATGACCAATGGAGCGGAAGAATTTATCAAAACGGTAAAATCGCTGGGCTATAAAACGGCTTTGATCTCCGGCGGTTTTTCCTATTTTGCCAATGCTTTCAAAGAAAAATTGGGCCTGGATTATGCCTTTGCCAATGAGCTGGAAATTATCGATGGAAAACTAACTGGAAAAATTCAAGGCACCATTATCAATGCCAATCAGAAGGCGATTATTTTAAAACTCTTAGCGCAGCAGATGGGAATTCATTTGGAACAGGTTGTGGCCATCGGTGATGGTGCCAACGATCTTCCGATGCTGGCCGCGGCCGGTCTGGGCATCGCTTATCACGCCAAGGAAGTTGTAAAAGAAAGGGCCCGGCACCATATGGGGCACGGGCCCATGACGACGATTCTTTATTTTCTAGGCATCCCGCCTACTGCGGCTTCTTCTTAAGCAGTCTCGGAACTCCATAGTGCATATACGCACGAGAAATTTGCTTGAACAAGGTATCAGCATCGGGATCGAACTTCTCGCCTTTGCCTTTTTGTGATTCTTTGAGCAAGTTATCTTCATCGTATTGTGAAAGCCCGGTGGCGGTTCCACCGGCAGCGCCGTTACCACCCTTGCCTCCACCAAAAAGACCTCCAGCTCCCCAATTGATGCCCATACTTTGATCGTGGCCATCACCGCCCTCACCTTCAGTTGCGGTTTTTTTGTTTTTGGCCCAGTCATTTACCTCACCACTTCCCGATCCCGATCCGGCAGCGGCATGATCTTTTCCGGCTCCGTTGGCACCTTGAAGGGCGTTGACATCACCAAGACTGCTACTGTGCATGCTTTTCGCCAATTGCATGATGGCCTTGGACCCGTTGATGTGTTCCAGTTTGCTTCTCACTCGATCGGCGCCGGACTGATCATCACCAGGACCTTTCTTACCACCTCTCAGGCCGAGAATCTTATTTCTGTCGGCAAGA
>JAHFAA010000154.1 GCA_023250775.1 Bdellovibrionales bacterium | reverse complement strand
CAATGGGGATAAGGGATGTTAAACGCTTCATAACGTTTTCCCCTGAACTATAAATTTGAAGCGACTTAACTCACTGGTGGCGGCATGGTGAAGGATATTCCCTACAATTTCATAGGGAAGTTCTTTATCGAAAACAAGATTTACTTTTAGGGGTTGCTTGTTTTGCTTGGTATCGGTGGTGGCGGGTTTGCGATTGCCTTCCTCAAGTGCCAAGGCGGCACGTTGTTTTTTTGCCTCCTCGGCCAGAATCTTCTCAAGTGGCTCCATGCCTTTTCCGGTGGCATCAAGAGTTGCAATCAGTTTGTTATCAATGAAGAGTTCGCGATTTTTGTTAACTTGAATAATGATGGCATTGGAACCTAAGTCGACGCTGGTTGAAACCGGCAGAGAGATGCCGGGGATGACATCCAGATTTAAATCCGTGGTGTTATAATTGCGGATTAAAAATAACAGAAGGACGGTCAAAATATCCAGCAGGGAAGTGATATTCATTTCCGGAACTTCTTTCTTGGCACGACGGCTTTTTAATTTTTTTGCAAAATTGCTCATCTTACATCACCGTTTCAAATATAAGTTGTGGAAACAGTGCCTTGGATTTTACTGTTTCGCCTTTGGCATTCGTTCCTACCACTTCGCCTGTTTGGTCCTTGACCAGACGGATAGAGTCCATGATGTTGACTAACTTTCCATAGGCGAGATTTTTTGCTGGCTTTAGAATGACAGAATCTTCCTCGATATTGTTTGCTTTTATTTGTTCCAAGACCTTGTGGAGCTCTGTCAGTTGTTCATCATAAGCGACCTTTTTATAAACATGTCCATCAAGACCGGTTTTAATGTCGATTGAGTCATTGGATATTTCCAGCACTAAATTGAGCGGCTCTTTTTTCAGCTTGGAGTCTTCAAAGGTTGAGATAACCGGCGCTTCACCTTGAATGTCACGAATTTCCATAAATTCCGCAGAGACCAGCAAAAAGAAAATAAAAACAAAGATGGTATCCATGACGGGAACCAAATTCAGGTTAAGCGGATGATGTTTTTTTCTATGAGCGCGCATCTTCTATTTCCTTATGCAGCCGAGCTGTTTTCATCATTAGAAGTTTCTTGGGGTTGAGCTATAGGAAGATGTTTCTTGGTCCCAAGAAGATCCACCAGCTTGGAGGCGAATTCGTCAATCTCAGACTGAATCTTTTCACTTTTGCCGACTAAGATCTGATGGGCCACAAGCAATGTGACGGCGGATAAAATCCCGAGTGCTGTGGTGTTCATGGCCTCGGAAACACCTAAGGCCAAAAGTTTTGCTTTGGTACTTGGATCAGCAGAGGCCAGGGTTTTAAAAGAATGGATCAGGCCGTTGATTGTTCCAAGCAGGCCGAGAAGAGTTGAAATGTTTGAACATAAGGCCAATTGGGCCATGCGTTTTTCAAGTTTGGGTGAAACTTCCAAGATACTGGATTCCACCGCATCTTGAATTTGCTCTTTATTTTGATTGGCGCGTTTCAGCCCACTTTTTAAAACATAGGCCAAGAGTGACTTGGAATTGGAGCATGTTTGAATGGCCTTTTGGACTTCATTCATAAGCACATTGCGTTTCACCATATCCATGAGTGATGGGCCATCCACGTCCCAACGATGAAAAGACTTCATTCTCTCAACCACGATCACCACACCTAAGATCCAGGTGGCGAGAACGATATAAGAGAAAATCCCACCTTGATTAAAAAAGTTGGCGACGTCGTACAAGAAATTTGAATTTTGTGCAGCCACTGCCGCGACTTGTGCTGTTTCTGGGCCCATAAGCGTAATCCTCCATATCTGAACAAATGTATCGGTTATTTTTTTACTTAACTTGAGTAAACGAATAGGTATTACGTGGGCCTAATTTTCTACCTTAAATCAAGCACATCACTGCGCATCTGTTGATTAAAGTCGACCCTGATATCAAGCGTGCGGTCAATGAGTTGGGCCGAACGCCCTTTGATCGAAAGGTCACCAGGGGCCACGATATTACCTTGCACTTCCAGGTCGCCTAAATCGAAGTGCTCGTATTTCTTATACTGATAGGAAACCGGCGCCTCTTTGGGCGATTTATTTTTTTCTGCTGCCACTGCGATCTGCATTCCAAGGAGGAGAATTAAAAGAGTTTTCATTTTTGGACTCCTCCTGTTGCAGCAGTTCGATTATTTTGTGTCTCACAATTACTTTTCAAACCAAAAGAGTAATCACCGAGCTCATCCGCCCAGAACTCGCCGGTGAAAGTATAAAAATGTTGGTCTGGTCGGCGTTGCACATTCTGGGCCTCACCGCGGGCACGATCGGCAACCAACTTTTCACCCTTATAGAGCAGGTCGCGTTTTTTGCTTAAGAGGTCAAGCTTGATATTGAACATGGCATAGCTACCACGGTGAATCTCATTAACGAAATTGACCATTCTTTCCATCACGTAAAAATTCATCTTCTTCTTCAAGTGGGCAATCATTCCCATGATTTCATAGGTAATATCTTTTTTCATGGGGTGATCGGGCCATTTGGAAACAGAAACCAACTCCTCTTCAGCGCGACGGAGGGTAATCAAATCCAAATTAAATTTAACTTCCTTACGAATTTGAATGGCCAGGCCGGCAACGAAAGGCCCGACCTTTTCTCTCTCACTGCGTTCTTCAAACATCAGGTTAAGAAAAAAATCGGAAGTATTTTTATTGTCGTCAATGACCTTGCGAAGGGCCTCGCTTTTAGGTTTGTATTCCTGGTAGTAGTGATCGATCACTTGCAGAGCATCGTCATAGAGGCAAAGGTGATGGTACGAGAGTGCCTTGAGAACTTCGGCCTCAGGAAAAAAATAACTCTCTAAGAGAGGCGAACCATAGGTGGCGACAAGACCGAGAGCGCGATTGTAATCTTTCGATTGGAAGCTTGACCAGGCACGTTCCACGATCACATAAGGCCAGCGATAACTTTGCTTATCGATCTTTTCATATTGCAGAGTCGAGGTGGCAAAATTTGTTTTGGCATAGGACTGGCGTGCTTGATGAATCAGACAATTTTCACGAATCAATTCGTAGTATCGGCGCAATTTTTCATGCGAAGCACTTTTTGCCATTCTGTCTGCCGACTGCTCGCAGGCGAGATAGGCCTGGGCGACCACCTCGTCCTTCAGACCGAGAAAGTATGAGGATGGGCCGATAATCATCTGCGCCTCAGGATAGAAGCGATTAAAAGGTGAGATATCTTTCACAGCATTGATCGCCGCTTGATAATTTTTTTCGTTGAACCTGCGAAGACCTAAAACCAGCGACATGGTGGCCCCGGTGGTCCTCTGCATGGTTTCATCGGGCAAGTCACTCAACGCTTCAAGACCGGCCTTGGTGGAGATGGTATCCAAGGCCTCTTCAAAAATTGAAGAGTGCTCGCCTTTGGTTAAGATATGGCGTTTGGCAAAAATGGAGGCCACAAAAAAATATTGCGCCGTCATCATCTCGTAGGCGATCCATTCATTCTTTTGTGCTTTGTTGGTCATGTAAAGGTCGAAGGCCTTATCCAAAGGGGCCTGCTGTGCCTCAACGATTCCTGCACAAAAAAAGATAAGAATGATCATGAGCTTAATCACAGTGTTACTCCCGTTTTAAAATGAAAAGCCGATGCCAAGGAGCACATCACGGTTTGTTTCATATCTCTTAGGGGCGCCAGGAATCGGCCCCTTGGCCTTGTAATAAGTATTTTGTAATTCCAGGCCAATATGCCAGTTGCGGTTGATGTGAAATTTAAGGCCGGTTTTCGCCATGGCCCCTGTGAAAGTTTCATCATCAAAGGCATTGGAGTTTGGGTTCGTGGCGCTGTTGGCATTGCTGGAGGCCTTCATTTGCAGGACTTCAAGACCAAAATACCAATCGAAGTAGAAAATCTTATTAAAGGTATTCACCTTTCCGTAGAAAGGTGCCCAGATCACACCACCACCATAGGTCTGTTCAATTTTTCGAACAAAAGGGACGACCCCGTTAATGCGTTGAAGGTTATCCATGGTGGTATTGTTTTTATTACTGTAATCAGTCAAGGTAAGTTCAAAGGCCCACTCTTCACTGAAATAGTAGCCCGAGCGAACCTGAAAACCGGAGGTGTCTTGGTAGTCAGAGCTCAGGCCTTTCAACAATGAGAAGTCGCCGTAGAAAGTATGTTTTTTTACGTATTCTTTATTTTGAAGAACGTAAACTTTTTTGTCCTGATCAAGCCACCTAAAATCGTAGAGGTCCCGCTCGGATGAGCGGGACCCTACGGATAGGAAGAACGAGAGACAGAACAAGGTGATGAGATACTTCATGGATTTGCTCCCTGACATGCTTGATAAGTAATTTCAATTTGAGCGCCGGGGGCGGGTACGAAGTTATTATCAAACTTCACCAAACGATCGGTTGAAGTAAATGACCATCCTTGAGTTTGAACCACACCATTCACAGTGACGCCGAGAGAACCACTGATTGGGTCATGTGAGACGGCAAAGTTTTCAATCAGGTCAATAATACTGTCACCAATGTTGGTCAGAAGCTGATAGAAATCTTCGTGAATGTCGCCTACGACACCAGCTGTTCGGTTAGCAACATCCATGTATCGAGTGCCGATTGTTTCCCACTCATTGCCGACGAGTACGGTTGTTACAATGGAGTAGGTTCGGAGACCGGCGAGACTGCTTTTATGACCACTAATACTATTGAGTAAGTTAGTGACGCTTTCACTTGATTGATCTTGCTCATCAGAAATATAGACAATGACGAGTTTGGCATCCGGGCGAAGGAAAGTGCCGCCATTCTTTGTGAGGAAAGAAGCAGAGGTGTGCAATCCTTTCTCAATTCCGCTTCCACCAGTACCAACCTTGATGTAGGTCTTGAAGTCGCTCTTAAAGGCGGCCTCATTGGCAGCTGCATCAGCTGAAGTCAGCACGCGACCAATTAACTTACCGTCGCGAAGTGTGCTGCTGGCATCAGTTGTGGTGATGGCCATGCGGAAGTCTACGTTTCTTGCGAGAAAACCATTAATGAAAGAATCAAAGTTACGGGCCAAAGCATCTTGCTCATTGGCCATAGAGCCTGAGTTGTCCATTACCCACAAAATATCAACCTTGCTTGTGCTGGTTTCATTTTGTGTATAACGCTCAACTTCCGAGATCGGTGTGCACGAAGATGCACCTGTACCGGTTCCACTTCCTGAATTGGAACCAGTGGAATTGTCACCACTTCCAGAACCACTTAAGCTGCCGCCCTGATCGCCAGTTCCGACATTGGAACCAGTGCCGCCAGATGATGAAGATGGATCAGATGAACCTGACCCAGAAGAAGTGTCCACCAGATTGGCGATGTCGTCAGCGTTGAGATCCGTGTTGATCGCAGCGGATGGTGTGGGTGTTGCCTTGGCAAGTGGTACCAGATTATCCTTCTGATAAAACTCTTGTTGGTTACAACCAAACAAACCTAATGCGAGAGAGAGTAGAATGAAATTTTTCTTTGCAAAAAATTTCAAGCTTGCTAAAAAAACCATGGCCGTGTCCTTATTGGGACGGCACACCAAGCGTCTAAGAGATGAGGGCGAGGCCTTACTTTAGAGCGAAACTCTAAAGCACTCTTAAAAACAATCTTGGGAGTCCGGTTTTTTCAGATTTTGATTTTTGCTTACATACTACTTTGAGCGAACGTCCAACATCACATCTGAAAAATCTAAAAACTTCGTTCCTCATCCTAAACGGCGGGCCAATTTTGCGCAAACTTGGATGATCAAAATTGGGTGATTTCTGAGTCGTCACGCGAGCTTAATTCAACTTTTTTCCGGCCCAATAATTTTGCTGGGAATCTACAGATTTCGTCTGAAAAGTGCCTTAGATTTTTGGCTCGACATTGGATTTACACACGAAATCCATGGTTTGTTTTGCGCGAGCAGGATCGTTCAAAAAATACTTATTTGAGTTGGGATTTATCTTGGTGGTGCGAAGGAAATCAAGGTATTGCATGGAATAGCTGATGCCGGATTTTTGCATTAACTTATTGTAATTTGAAAATTCAGATTTCACCTCATCAGTATCTCTGAGTGTGCAGTACTCGCGTAAGTAGGGTTTTATCGTGTGATAGATTTTGCTTTGGTAATGAGAGGGATTGTAGGTCTCATCATACATAGGATTGATGTACTCTCTTAAATCGATCGGGCGCTCCTTATTGACCACAAAGATGCCATTTTCTTTTTTCATATAAGGATGGGGGCCATTACAGATATTGAGAGAGAACAAAAGGCCTTGGTAGTTGGCCTCGAGATCGGCAAAAGAAAAGGTGTCAGAGACGGCGTAACCCCACCACCAATTTTCCATATGCACGCCCCAGGCGATGGCGGCATTGACGGCATCGACGCGAGCATCATGCAGCGGAAATTGAATCTTGCCTGATTGAATCTGAGTCAGATAGGTCAGCACATCGTTAGGATTGACGTGCTCTTTTCGAGCGGCCTTGAGCATCAGGATATAGTACGACAAACCAACGGAACTGAAGTGGCCCATTTTGTCGATGCCCAGATTCACATCGCCAATGCGGATATTGTAGCCCAAAATTTTAGCACGAAATTTAAAGACGTCTCGATAGATGGATTGTTTAATGGCCTCCATGCGGGTCAAGCTGCTGTAGTCGGGAAGTTTTTGGATCTCGGCATTCTGCAAAATCCAATTTTCAATCCGCTCGCCAAACCAGAAAGCATGATATTCTTTGAGCACATCAACCGTGGCATCTTCACAGCTCTTGCTTACCAAGGTCGGGTCGGCATTGATTCGCCCCACGGTTCTTTCAAGGTTCTGATTGAAATAGTTGTTTAAGTCTGCGGTGGCATCCTTAAGATCTTTTCCCCAGGCCATGTACTGATCGGTTTCTAAGGCGTTCGCCTGGGCACAGATTAAGCTCAATGTGAGTAACAAAAGGAGTTTTTTCATAGGTGCAGGTTCTAACCCTGGGTTAAATTAATTGCCAGTGACCGGGTAAAAAGGAAATGGAGTTTACCTGTTAAAACTTGAGATTTTACAAAGAACTGACAGGTCCAGAGCTAGAATTCGGCGACACAGACGATGCCTTTGGTGTCGTGGTCATAGATGGGGGCAAAAGTCACGTTATGACTGCCTTTACCTCGGTCGACTTTGCTAATGCCAATGCCGTAGCCCAGACCGATGGTGGCGCCGGCAACGACGTCGTCAAGATAATGTTTATTGTCGTTGATACGGCTGTAGCCTACGAAGGTGCCAAGGGCCAGGGCTGGAACTCCCCATGGCCATCCATGTTCTTCCAAAACATAGCCTGCAAAGGCAAAGGCGGTGGTGGTGTGGCCTGAAGGAAAAGAATTGCGGGCCCCATGATTAGGCCTTTGCTCACGAACGGTGTATTTCAAAGCGTTGGTAACGACACTGGAGTATAGGGAGGCCTTAAACATGCCTGTGGCCCGGCGATAACCTTCAGGGTTGCCATTCATGCCGGCGACAGATTCGCCCAAAACGTAAAGGGCGTTGGGGATAAGTTGACCGGCCAAATCACCATAGGTGGAAGTATGACCGAGCGGTTTATCTTCAACTGTCTCGCTTTGGAAAGGGTCCCCAATTTGTTTTTTAAACACCAGGACGGTGACCAGAGTAAGGGAGCCTCCGATGACAACATATTTGGCATCGGTGGTAACGGGTGAGGTAAAATCTTCTTTAATGGTGGCCGAGGCAAGCTCACATTGTAACAGCAGCAGAAACAGGCCTAGAAATAATTTCATGAAGTCTCGCAATCCCTTACGGCGTCGGGAATTTATGGGCGGAGCCGTTTGGGTTAATGTAGATACAGCAGTTAAAGCTGCTCCCTGCAGTGGGGGATACTTCTCCCACCCAGGCATAATCGGCTGGGCAAACGTCGTGCTCGCGCACCGCCTGGATAGGGGAACTTCCATCGTGATAAATATTATTACATAGTGTTTGTGCATCACTCATACCATCGACCACTGCCGGGGTGGGCGCGGGAATTGAAAGGATGCTGGGCGTGGGAGTTGGAGTGGGAGTTGAGGCTGGGTGATCTGGGTCCCACTTGACTGCGCCGCCAGTAGGAGTGGGCAGCGGATTGCCATTGCCATCCACCGTCCCTGTACCACTGCCAGCAGTCGTCGTGACCGTATGGCCTTCGGCGTCTGTCACGGTGACGCTGCCATCCTTTCCCACAACAGTTGTCGCCATTCCTGGCGTCGCGGTCGCTCCAGGAGTGACGGTTTCAATTCCATTGGGATTTGTTGTTGTGCTTGGAGATCCTTCACCGCCTTCAAGTGGGT
>JAHFAA010000561.1 GCA_023250775.1 Bdellovibrionales bacterium | reverse complement strand
CCTTCATACTGACCAAGATTCCATGATTGCTGAAAATGATTTCACTCGCCTCGAGCTGTTCAAAAATAACAGCGAGATTTTGAAAAGTTCTTCTGTTGTTCAAATCGACAATGGCAATTTTACTTTTACTCCCAAAGCACTGCTTAAAATTGGAGCTGGCCGTTTGGCCTTTGAAATGGGTAATGGGCTGCAAGCGGTCAACGATTTATCCTTTCAATGTAGCGGTCCGGCCAATGATCTCGGAAAACAGCAGCTGCAAGCTTGCCTGGAATCATCCCTGATCAAAACCAGCAAAATTGAGGTCAGCAGTAAATCTTCGGATACCTTTTTATCGCTCTTCCCCAAAGGTGTGATGGCAGGCATGTCCAAAGAGCGATTATCGCTGATGCCTAAAGAATTTTACGATGTCTTATTGCAAGTCGAGAAAGGTCAAGCTTACCTGGAATTGAAGGTGCGCTTTTTACTCAAAATTAAATTCAAAGTTTGGGCCCAGGCCAGCGAGGATAATACTGAAGGACGAAAGCTGGTGCTCAAGATTGACAAGGCCTGTGCCTGGATCTTCCCGGTCAAAGGCCTTCTCTTAAAAGCAATCGCAAAGGCCAAGGTGGCCAATCTTTCTGTGGACGGTGATAAGGTTATTATCAAACTATAATAATATGTTTTTCATCACCGTGTAAAAAATTCGCACCCATGGCCTCTAAACAAATACCAGCATAGCGTGTACTCTTTTTTAAAACGTTGAGGAAATTCCATGAAAATACTGTCGACACTTACACTCATTTTTGCGTGCCTTCTCTTATCCGTAAGTTCGGGAGCCGCCATCAATACTGAGTGGCGCAAAATCAAAGTCCGAAGAGGGGTCGAAGTTTTTGAAGGAATTATTGCCGGAAGTCCCGTGGTGGCCTTCAAAGGCATTTCAGAGATTGACGCCCCCATCGGAAAAGTCGCATCAGTGATCCATGATTCCTCCAGAATTAAGGAGTGGATGTCTGACTTGGCGGATTCGCGCGTTTTGGAACGCAAGTCAGTCCTGGAAAAAGTTGAGTACAATCACACCAAGACTCCCTGGCCGCTTGCGGATCGTGATTTCGTTTACTCAGTCAAAGTCGTCATCAATAAGGCCGAAGGAACCGTGGATATTTTGGTGGAAAATACCACTCACCCGGCAGCACCGCCAGTTTCTGGAATAATTCGTGGGACTCTGCACTCCAGCCGCTACTTTTTGAAATCAATCGACAACGGCACACGCACACATATTGAAGTGGAAATCTTGGCCGACCCTAATGGCAGTATTCCTAAATGGGTGGTCAACCTGTTTCAAAGTGCATGGCCAAGCAATACCGTCGCGGGAATTGCAAAAATAGCAACCGAACCTGGATATCAAATTCACCCTGATCTTTTGCAATTCATGGCAAACACAAGCGCAAAATAGTTATTAGGATTTGTTCAAGACTACTTACAACGAACGATCGCCGTTTCAGCGTACTCACAACCTTTATCAACACAGACTGAATCGGAATTGAAAAATTTCATGATACCAACAACCTCTTTACGAGTTCCAAGGGCCAAAGAAACCAAGTCCTCGGTTGGAAAAGCGATATCGTAATTATTGTCGCATCCATTATTGGCATTGATGGTGGTCATGAAGTAGCTCACTTCCGCAGGGCCTTCACCTCTGGCATCTAAGCTGTTTAACCAGACTTCGCCTTTTATATCAGCAATCTCAAAGCTATCGGCCAAAGTCGCATTGGTACTTTCCGCCTTACATTTTAATGAATTGGGAAGGTCTTTTAGAGTGTACTCTTTAGCGCCAACCGAAACGGCAGAAAGGATCGATAAAGACAACACCACTGTTTTAAACATGATCAGACCTCCGAATACATTTCCCCGGTCATACAACTAAAAAATATTGGACTCAATCGAGTTGAAATATTTTCAAAATCCCATCCAACACTTTACAGAGACATACCTATTTTGAGATGAAGCACGCTTGCATGCCTATTTTCCGGGAGCTATGTCTATGCCATTGAAATATAAGTACCTTTTATTATTACTTGTCGCCAACTTGCTGGGGACAGTTCATGCGGCCGAGGAAAAGTCTCCCAAAAAAACGGTCAAAACGTTCAAGGCCCAGACTCAAGGTTTTTTTGAAAGCTACACCTACCCTGCCCGTATCGATTTTGACATTTTGGCCCAGGTAAAAGCGCCGGCGGAAGGCGAAGTTATCGATCTTCGAGCCTCACTCGGGCAACAGACAAAGCGAGGTGACGTTCTCGCCATCATCAAAAATACGGACCCACTTTTTCAATATAAAAATGCCAAGGTCCTCTCGCCCTTAGATGGCGTGGTGACTGATATTCTCACCAGTGGTCATTCTGAGGT
>JAHFAA010000560.1 GCA_023250775.1 Bdellovibrionales bacterium | reverse complement strand
CACCGCCCACCATAAAATCATATTGAGTGATGCCCAGAAAAATGAAGACCGCATTTCCAAAGAGTACAAACAGCGCTCCTAACAGTACCGACACAATACAAGACTTCAACGCCACTTTTGAGCGCACAGGGGCCTCAAGCCCCTCAGTCAGAGAAGAAAAAATGGGAAGGACGCCAAAAACATCAATGGCGACAAACAAAGGAATAAAGGCCAGTAAAAAAGTTTCCATACCTGTGATATAAAGTTTACGGTAGGCCTTAGGAATTTACAATGTTTGCCTTTCCACTCCAATATCAAGATCCTGTTTTTCGTCCTCCCTCCGAGGCCAATAGTCTTTTACTTCAAGTCACCTTAGGTTGCTCCCACAATCAGTGCACCTATTGTGGAATGTATCGAAGCAAGCCGTTTCAGGTGCGCCCCCTCAACGAAGTTAAGCTCGAGATCGAAAAGGCCAAAAATTACTTTGCACGTTTTAAGATAACCCCAGAGAAAATCTTTTTTTGCGATGGAGATGCTCTGGCCGCCCCCACAGATTTTCTTTTGGAATGTCTGGAGCAGGTCAATCTCGCTTTCCCCGCGCTCAAACGCGTGGGCATTTACGCCACCAGCATGAATATGCTGGAAAAAAGCGAAGCTGAACTTCGCGCCTTGAGTGCCAAGAAGATGAATATGGCCTACCTCGGACTGGAGAGCGGCTCGGATAGGATTTTAAAAATGGTGGTCAAGGGCAACACCGCCGACGAGATGACCGAGGCCTCCCTCAAAATAAAATCCTGTGACTGGCAACTCTCCACAATCCTGATGATCGGCCTTGGTGGAAAAGAAATGAGTGAAGAACACACCACCGAGTCGGCCAACATCATCAATAGCACTTCACCTAATTATTTTTCCTTTCTGGTGACCACCCCCGTACCGGGCACACCCTATCACTCGATGTTATCCAGGGGAAAACCTATTACGATGTTGTCGGAGCGCGAGGAATTATGGGAGATGCGTACAATTTTAAGTCAGATTTCCAAACAACAACAAAATCCCATTATTTTCCGAGCAAATCACGTGTCTAATCGCGTCCCTTTCGCCGGTACTTTGCCAAAAGATCGCGATCGCTTAGTGGCTGAAATTGATGCCCTTTTGCCTCTGGCCTCAACCCGGCCGAAGGTACCCTCGAACACCATTCCCTGCCTGTAGAACCATCAAGAAAGGTGCCTTGTTTTCCGATAAAAGAGCGTGAAATCGGCGAGCTTTAAATTCAAACTTTTTTTGAGCTATTTGTGCTTGGGCCTTTTGGCGAGTTCCGTCGCTTCAGTTTTCATTATGCTTGAATCAAAAAGACTGCTCCTGGAAGAAATCAAGAGTAAAGTGCTCTCCATCGCCACCACCGCCGCTGCTCTTCAGGATGGCGACAAACATCAAAGCGTGCTCGGCAATCGTGATACTCAAAATCCAACTTATAGTGAGCTGGCAACTCAGTTGAGAAAAGTGCGGGATGCCAATCGCAGACATGATGTTTACACCAGCTACATCTATACCATGTACACAGAGAAAGACAGTTTGAAATACCAAAGGTTTTCCATTGATGCCGAAGAAAATTCCGCCAATGCCTCCAAACCCGGCGATGTCTACAAAGAATTTGACGTCGCCCCGGATCTGACCAAACCCACTGTGGATAAATTCGTCACCAAAGATCGCTGGGGAGAATGGGTGTCGGCCGCCGCTCCTATCTTTAATTCCAAGGGCGAATTTGTTTCCCAAGTCAGTGTTGATATCAAGGCCAGCGATGTGGCGGCGAAAACCAATCAGCTGCTTGTCTATGGTCTGATGGGATTTCTCGTCTCGATCTTCATTGCCGGCCTGTTGACCTATTTTTTCTCTAGGAAACTAAGCGCGCCTATTTCTCAAATCATCGCTACCGTGAAGGCGATTGCCAGCGGCAATTTAGAAGCGCGAGTTTCTATCCCTAAAAATAAGGCCATTGATGAGTTCGCCAAAATGGGCCAAGAATTAAATATCATGGGAGAAAAATTGCAGGAAAGAAAAATTCTGCAAGATGCGCTCTTTAAATTTGTCTCTCCCTCCGTTGCCCAACAGGTGCTGAACGCTGGAGGTCTTGCCAATCTCAGCCCAGAAAGGAAACGAGTCACGGTGCTCTTTAGTGATATTCGAAGTTTTAGTACCTTCTCCGAAAATCTGGCGCCCGAGGCCGTGTTTGAGCAGCTCAATGAGTATTTTGAGAAGATGGTGGAAATTATTTATGCCCACCACGGAACGGTGGCCAAATTCACGGGTGATGGACTGATGGCCATTTTTGGGGCCCCCACTGACGATGCCTACCAAGAAAAAAATGCTGTCGAATCGGCTGTAAAAATGCAACAGGCACTCGATCTATTA
>JAHFAA010000559.1 GCA_023250775.1 Bdellovibrionales bacterium | reverse complement strand
GATGCTGATAAAGAGGGATTTTTGCGCTCCACTAGAAGCTTGATTCAGACGATAGGTCGGGCCGCTCGAAACTCTGAAGGGCGAGTCATTTTGTATGGGCACAAACAAACTCCTAATATTGTGCAGGCCATGGCCGAAACTGAGCGGCGACGTAAAATTCAAGTTGCGTATAATGAACAAAATGGCATTACGCCGCAAACCATCGTGAAAGAAATCAAAGGTGGAATTATTGAAACGTTGCGAGGGAATTCTGGCGAAGGAAAAAGTAAAAAGTCGAAGGCCATGATGGCCGGAAATCTTGTTCACAATGAAAACGATCTCGATCGGCGAATCAACGAATTGAAACAGCAGATGCAGAAGGCCAGCAAGGAGCTTCGTTTTGAGGATGCCGCCAAATATCGAGATGAGATCAAATCGCTCACCGAAGTGAAATTATTTCTCTAATTGACTAGCTCGATGCTTCAACACTCGAGGCCCATAGAGAGGTGAGGTAAGCAATCCTGGTTTGAATTTCAAGCCCCTCTTGCTCCAGCAGAATTTGTTCTAGCTCCTTGCCGTAGCCAAGCTTATAAGCGAAGGCATCGGCCTCTATTTGGGCCTGCAAGGAAGATAAATTTTTTTCAGCATGGCGATAATAAAGATGTCCAAGTTCATGCGCCAAGATGGCCTGGCCGGCACGAGGAGCTGCTGATTGCAGCAGCTTTAAAAGGTTGGGGAAAATAATGACAAGATAATCCACCTGAGTTGCCCCAATAGCGCAACCAAAGTGGCCGCTTGATTTTAGAAATACTAAATTGGTTCCCCATCCATAAAATTGGCAGATTTCCGGTGTGAAATTTTCCACTAACTCCTCAATCGATCTCCATAAACCTTTATGCTGCATACACCATCGATTAAGTGGAGACTCTGTCAAAATTCGTAAAAAGTCCTGAGGCCCGCGTTGCTCATGAACCTCAATTGTCTTGGGGGAACGTAGAGAAAAGTTGACTAGTTTTAGCAGAAAATCCGTTGCCATCATTGGGTTTATCGGGTGCTGGGCAAGCTCGAATAAAGATAAAAGCTAATCTGCGGGTAGAACTGGTAAAATTTGCCATTTCTTCTGCTCGGCAAGCGGCCTTATACTCTGGCCATATAATCTCATTATGAGGATTTACGCATACTTAATGGCGGTGCTAATTTTTTTGACCGCGTTACCAATTTCTTTTGGGGACGAAGAGAGGGATGGTTTTGTCGTAACCTTTTTCGACAAAAAAGTTAAAGTTTTGACTCCAACAAAAGAGGGCGCTGAAGTTGGGCTTTCTCTCGAGAACTCTACTTTGGGCCAACTTTCCGGTAAAGTAATTTCAGGTACGAGCGAGGTGATTGCCTACTTCACGCTGGAAACTCACGGTCATCGAAATATTAGTGTTGGTGCATATTTAAAAAAGAGAGTGTTTGTTATTCCGCTCAATCCACCTGGGCAGGAAATAGAACTTAAAATTGGACGGCCTGCCTATGAAATTCCTCCGTCAGAAAACTGAGGCAAAGATCATTCTATCCGTATCTGATCTCCATTTGGGTGCCGGCCCGTTTATTGGAGAGCGTGATAATCCATTAGAGGAATTTCATCGCGATCATGATTTTTCTCTTCTGCTCGAATATTTTTCCACCGGGCCATATCATGCACGCAATGTTGAATTTGTGATCAATGGAGATTTTTTAGATTTTTTATCCGTACCTTACGTCGAGGCCTTCGATGATGAATATTGGGGGCAACGAGCATCACTCGCTCGCCTCGAAATGATCTACAAAGGACATTTGTCAGTTTTCGATTCCCTGACAAAATTCTTGCAGCGACCTGAAAAAAAACTTGTGTATATTTTGGGGAATCATGATGGAGAATTGACCTTGCCTGCCGTGTTGGAGAAATTTTATTCATACTTTCCAACCGAAATTCGCGATAAGATCTGCATTCTTTCTCACTCAAAGGCCGAGTACCGTCCTTTGGCGGAAATTGTTTTTAAGCACGGACATGAATATGAAGTTGCCAACTATCGCAATTCTGACGAGGCAATTATCCAAGGTCAAAACGGAGAATTGCACTACATTCCGCCGTGGGGCTCTTATTACGTCGTTAGAGTTATCAATAAATTTAAAACAGTGAATCCTCATATCCAATCTGTTCGGCCGATAAAAAAATTTATTATCCATGGTCTGATCTATGACACCCTCAATACGATGCGTTTTATTCTTGCCAATCTTGCCTACTTTTTCATGGTGAGATTTATTTATTTTTTCAAATCGCGAAGAAAAATTAAAGATATGATTCGATATGTGAGAGAGGAGCTGGTTCTGTCTCGAAATAACCAGCAAATTATTGAAGATTATTTTGATAACAACCAAGAAGTAAAAGTCCTCGT
>JAHFAA010000153.1 GCA_023250775.1 Bdellovibrionales bacterium | reverse complement strand
TTATTATCATGGGCGGCGTGAAGCGAGATTTAACCAGAAGTCTTACAACCAAATGTTTGGCCTTTGTACGTGAGCTCAAGGAGCACATGGAAGTAATGGTGTCATCTCTCAAGGGCAATCAGGTGTGGTTGGCGAAAACGCAAGTCGTTCCGCTTGATCATCGTCTTGGCCTTCAATATGGCGTTTTAGGCGCGAATATTCGTGCTTCCGGTATTAATCTTGATTTTAGAAAACGTGTTAAACCCTATTTCTATGGCGAAGTTGATTTTGAAGTCCCCTTAGGTGTTGCTGGAACGATTTATGATCGATCCTTGGTGCGGATGGAAGAAATTATGCAATCGATTCGAATCATTTCACAAGTGCTTGATCATATTCCTGAGGGAAGTTTTTTGGCCCAAGACGTCGAAGAAATGAAGTTGAATAATGCCATAACCTCGCTTTCTATTCCAAGACATCGTGCCATGGTTGAAGGGCCTGAGGGGCTTCTCATGCTTGAAATATATTTTCGAAAACAGTCAGAGTATAAAACGATGGCAGATTTACGAATAGACCGAATGCGTTTTCTGTCGGGAAGCTATATGGCAGCACAATGTTTTCCCCATGTATTAGAGGAGAGAACTCATGAATCTGCTTTGCAGGCCCTCTATTCCTTTAACATCAATTTTTTAGAAGTTGATAGATAGTCGTAACAGGAGGCCAATTGATTTTTGAAAAGAAAGATTATATTGCTCCAGGGATTGTGAAATCTTTGTGGTCACAAAGTTATTTGTGGGTTACGGGACCATGGAAAAAACTTCAGAATGAACGCCAGGAATTACTCAAAACGATTCAGACTTTGCAGCGATATAACATCCCAATTTTGATCAATTCAAAGCTCGCATCCCCATGCGCCACCTGTGCCCAATGTCTTCAAGTTTGTCCGACACAATGTCTATCGATGCTTGGCGCTGGTAAGACAGCCAGTTTTAAGATCAACTTATTAAACTGCATCTCCTGTGCGAAATGTGCCGAGGTTTGCCCAGAGAAAATCTTGATCATGCGTGATGTTGGGGTTGGTCCGGGGCCACTTGAGAGTGAGTGGAACCTCGAGCTTATTGGTTTTGTCCCTGCAAGAACTGAGGATAAATCGGAGTAACATTTTTACGAAGAAAAATCGACGGCAATTGCCGGCCGACTGCCGCTTTTAAAATTTTGAGAAAATCTTTTCGCGCAATATATTCTCCCCCCATTGATTTGGTGACCGGCGTGATCATTTGAGTGTCGAGCCAGGTGATCTTTTCAGAGAGCAATGAGTGGGCCAAAACAGTTATCGCAACTTTGCTGGCATTTGGTTTCAAATGGAACATGGATTCGCCAGAGATATAGTTTCCGATTGCAACTCCATAGAGGCCACCAACCAGCTCCTCTTCTAGCCAGGTTTCCACGCTAAATGCATATCCAGCTTTGTGCAGGTCAATGTAGGCCTCAATCATTTCGGGCGTGATCCAGGTGGCCTTGATGCCCTTGGCCCCATGCACATCCGCGCATAGCCTGATGATCTTCTCAAAATCTTGATTAAAGGTGACTCGAAAGGGAGTTTTTTTCCAACTTTTTATCAAGCTGCGCGAGAGATGGAGCTTGCGAAAATCGACAACTCCTCGAGGGTCAGGGGAGAACCACGCCATGGGCATTTCGGGATCGATGGGCCAAGGAAAAATTCCCTGTGTGTACGCCAATAATAATGAGGATATTTCTAAGTCGCCACCAAGTGCCAGAAGACCATGTTCGTCGGCCGAAAAAATAGGAGGAAAGGCCTCAATCGCCATTTATTCAAACTCCTGGAAGGCGAGAAGACATACTTTCGAGAAGCAAAGAGGAGACAAATTTTGCTGAAAGAAGGGTTGAGTTTGGTTCAAGAGAACTTACGTCCAAACTGCGCACGAAGGGTGCCACTTCAACTAAGTCGGCACCGGTGATCTTGAAATGTCGTCTGATTTCACCAATGATGATGGCCACTTCATGCAAAAAAAGTCCTTGAGGTTCTGGCGTGCCCGTCGCCCCTGCACAAGAACTGTCGAGCGCATCGATATCAAAGGAGATGTAGAGATCCTGAATCCCTAAAGATTCGTAGTGAGTGATAATTTTTGCAGCAATACCGGCAGGACCTTCGGTTTTAATTTCCTGGGCCCAATGTTGTTTAACGTGCAAAGTATTTTCCCAGTGTTCTTTGCTTTTTCCACTCGAGCGAATGCCGACTTGAACCAGGGCCGAGGGAGTGTCACACCATTCGCGAGCATGATAGGCCCAGGTGCCAAAGCAAATATCAATCCCCAAACGGCTACTTAATAAATCAGTATGAGCATCAAAATGCAAAATTCCTGTTTTGCGTTTAAGTTTTTTTTGCTTGGACATGAAGGCCTTGACCAACGGATAACTGACTGAGTGATCGCCCCCGAGTCCTAAAACGGTGGCCTGGGGAAAGCGCTCATAAAAATGCTCTAAAAAGATCTCTGCCATGGAAAGGGGGGCCACAGGAAGATTTTTATTGGCATCATGGTATAAGGCCTTGCGACATTCCTGCAGAGTTTCTTTGGAAACATAGCGATCGTGGAGAAGGTGAGGAATGACACGAACATCGCCGAGATCGAAAAATGGTGTGGTAATCAGCTCTTTTGCCTTGGCCAATTCAAGACGGATAAATAATGGACCCCAATTGGCCCCTCGTTGAATTCCTCCACCACAATCGGATGGTAGTCCAAAGAGTACAGGTAAGTCGGAATTTATTTTTTCAAGAGAATTCACCCAGGCCTTTTCCACTTCGCTGGTAACTATCGTGCCAAAGAGCTGCTGATGTAATTCGTTTTTTTTATCTTGCCCAGTGTGAATGGTATAGACACCATTCCCTGGTGGACAGAGGAGATCTTTTGCCAATGTTTGAAATGAAGCACGCATGAAGAGAAAATTATAACAAAACATTATCGATTAAGCGATCTTTCAGCCGCGGGTACTTAGTTTGAGTTCCACTGGCAACTTCGGTGATGAATTTAATCATTTGTTCGGACAATTGATCATAAACGCCTGCTATGTGGGATGTGCAATGGAGATTATGCAGGTCTTTAAAACTTTCAATAGCAAATGGTTCCTCGGGAAAAACATCAAGAAGGGCAAAAGATTTAGGTTTTTTCTTCAAGGTTTGAATGAGGGCCTTAAGGTCAACGAGACCACCACGGGCGGCGTTAATAAGCAGAAAGTCATTGGGAAGTTGCTCTAAGAATATTTGATTAATCAGGTTTTTTGAACTCGGATTTAAACTGGCACAGAGACAGACGATTTGTATCTCACCCAAGTTGGGGAGCTTGCTTTCACCTTGAAATGGATCGTAGACGAAAACCTTTGTTCCAAAGGATTCCAATCCTGCGCGAACTAATTTTCCGATATAACCTAGACCAATAACCAAGGCCTTTTTGCTTTGTAAAAGTTGTCGTGGAAAACTGCGCTTCTGATCCCAGGACTCAGTTTTGGGAAGTGCTGCCGTGGCATAGGTCACAACACCTTTAAGGATATAATCGGCAACGGCACGGGCGCGCAGGGTGTTTCCAAGGATGATTTCGCCTTTGAACTTTCGGACAAAATCGACACTGAAATTGTCATACCCGCTATTGGGATGAATGATTAATCTGGTGTTCTTGAATAACCCTGATTCCGCAAGTTGTTGGATTGAAGTGTTGCTGCTGGTGACGACGATATCAGGGGAGGCGTCATTGGCGGGTAGGGCCCCAAAGGTATAGCGGGTCACGCCAGAAGCGAGGAGGGCCTCCTCCTCCAACTTTAAATATCCGTCTGATAGATACCCGGAGAGATCTGGTCGATGAACCCAGGCAGAACTATTTTTCAATGCTGAGGTCCTGTGCCAATAAGTCAGGGGCCTTGTACACGATGGCCTCTCGCTTGGTGGTACAGACTCGCTCTAATTTTTTATTACGACGAACATTGCGACAAGTGGTTTTCGCCCGGTCATAGCTGAGATGATCGGCAGTTGATCGCTCAGCATTGACTTCAAAGCCAAGGCGAGAACCCAAATCTTGTGCTTTTAAGCGTTGAATATTATTTTTGGCGAAAGACTCGGCGTAGAAGCGAAATTCAATGGGGGAATTATCGTAGTAACCAACTTCGGCCACCAAGTCTGGTTCAATGGTGTTGCGACCCATGCGTGGTTTGGTTGGGAATTTAATTTTGCCGAAGGCCTGATATGACAGCTCAGAGCAAACAATTTTATCGGTTGTTTCTACGTCAAAGTTGAAGTCATACTGACCACCAATATATCTGGTGATTCGAGTGTAGATATCAGGCAGCTCCTGTTTATCTTCAAGAACATTAGTCACTCGCATAATCGCGATATGATCAATATTGAGGAAGCCGCGAATAGAATTCATCCTCACGCCTGGACGCAAGGCCTCTACAATACTTCTTCCAAGGTGAATTTGGTCTTGGTATGGCACGATGGCGGGATGATCCCACATGCCTAGCGCTTTCAGTTCTTCTTCTGTGCCAAGCCAAATGGCGTTATGACCAAAATGTCCTGGAATAAAAGTATCAGTTAGGGCAAAAGGAGTTTTTTCAAACAGCATATCGAGGGGTTTTAACTGGCGCTGAAGTTCTTCCACCATGGAGACGTTCTCTTCCATATAACCATGGCGCCATCGGATAGCGCCGGCCATGTTGCCCAAAAATTTGCTCAATCCATACACAATGTTTGCGCCAAGATTGGCAAGTCCATCGACGAATGCGTAGCTGCGCAATTTAACATTGGCACCTTTGGCGATATTATCCAAGGATGGATTGTTATCAAGAGTTTCCATGATGGCCTTAAGCTCGGGATCATTTTCAGCAATTTTGGCCAAACTGTTACGATCGCGAAGATACATTGCGACAAAACGTTGCAGCTCTTTTCTGGTATTTTTTCCAAGTGAATTTTTCACCATCTCTTGAAGATCGTTGGCCAACTCTTTGGTGTGCTGGCTGACTTTAAAGATGTTTTTTAGGATGCGGCGAAGTCTGGCCTCTTTGGTATAATAGATGTCATAGGCGCGGAAAAATTTGTCGTACATATTGGCGCCACTGGAAAGCCACATTAAATTTTCTTTGGTCTTGGCCAAATTATTGATGTCGACGAATTGGTTTGCTTGTGTGTTCTGTCCCGCCCCATAAACAAAGACGAATTCCTGGGTGCGATAGCCCATTAAATGGTAAGCAATAAAAATTTTGCTGAGCAGATGGAGATGATAGCCAGTGGGAACTTGTTTACTGCCAATATACTTGGCAATTTTGATTCCGTAGTCATCTGAGAAGGCATCAAGCTTACTAAAAAGTTCGTTCAATTTTACAAATTTTGTATAATTGTCTTCAAATTTTGACTTGGCGAGTCCGGCGCCATTGTTTGATTCAAGAGTGGTCAAAGAGTGACTAAATTCTTCTGGAGAATCTGGAAGAGGTGAACCCATTTCCATCAAGGCCATTTTCAATTCATAAAAGAAGAGGGTGGGTGAGTTTTGTCCGCTTTCCCATTCTTGCTCGTTCGCCATTAAACTCGCCGTACCAAGGCTCAAGGCCAAAAAACAGATAAATTGAGTTAATTTCACGCTTCGCCCCTTTGCGAAATTTATTCCAAATAACTGATTTATACACTAGGGGATTAAAAATTTATACTTTGGGCCTTAAAAATGTAAAAATGATACACTATTGCGAGAGATATAATGGCGTAAGTCATTGAAAGGTTAGACCATGATTTCAATTAAATCTTCCCGAGAAATAGAACTGATGCGTGAAACTTGCACTCTGGCGGCATCAGTCTTGGAATATATCCGCCCCAAGGTGGTAAGCGGCGTAACCACCTTAGAATTAAACGATCTTTGTCATCAATACATTGTCGCCCATCAGGCAGTGCCTTCACCTCTGAATTATCATGGTTTTCCTAAATCCATTTGCACCTCGCCTAATGAAGTAATCTGTCATGGGATCCCCAGCTCCAAGGTTCGTGTGAAGGATGGGGATATTTTAAATCTTGATATCACCACCTATCTAAAAGGATTTCATGGCGATACCAACATGACTTTTTTTGTGGGAGAAGTTCGTCCTGAAGTGCGACGTCTTGTGGAAGTTTCCTATTATTGCCTGCGTGAGGGAATCAAGACCGTGCGCCCAGGGGCCCATGTCGGTGATATCGGGGCCCGTATTGAGGAACTGGCCCACTCCTACAACTATTCTGTGGTGCAAGAGTATTGTGGCCATGGCATTGGTCGCCAATTTCATGAAGAGCCACAAATTCTTCACTTCGGAAAAAAAGGTACCGGCGCGGAGTTGCGACCGGGCATGACTTTCACCATTGAGCCCATGATCAACTTAGGAACTCGTGACTGCAAAGTTTTATCCGATAGCTGGACCGTGGTGACTCAGGATGGAAAATGGTCGGCACAATTTGAACATACAATTTTGGTAACAGAATCTGGATGCGAAATTTTAACTCTTCGAAGTGATGAGGAAAAAAACTTTTCTTCCATTCCTAAATAATCATCTAGCTTTCGGCCTTGCTTTCTGCTTTTTTTTCTCTTCCTGCTTTTTCATATAAGCGGAACAGCGTTTTCTTAAGGCGTTGAAGGTTTTTAATTTTTTAAAAATTGCCTCGATTTTAGCAGGTTCGGTGATGAGATCCTGGGCATCCACGTCTTCTTCTAAATATTTAATGCGGGCATAGAAATATTGTAGCTCCGGGATTTCGCGCTCAAGGCAATGCGGATCTTTTGTCAGTCCTTGAAGACCTGCAAGATAGTTGGCAAAAATAAGATGACCGCGGTCTTTGAGTTCATTCATGATGACATGGTGACCAAGGCTGGTTGCTCCGGGAATCATTTCTTTATCAAGGTTAAAAATCTTGTAATTCTCCGTGAACAATTTTTCTAAAAGAGCGACGGAAGGGCTAAAATCTTTGTTTTGGCATATTTGCTCATAAAGACCGTCTTTGAGAATGAGTTCATTATTGCCAGCAAAGAGAACAATCAGTTCTTGATTGAGCTGATAAAGCGGGCCTGCCAGTTTTTGTTTGTGCAAGGCCAATTCCTCTTGGCCTAAGCAGCGAATGAGGTCAGAAACTTGTGCGGCCTCGACATTTTGCGGTCGAAGAATGAAGCTCACGATAAGAAAGATGAAAGACAAAAAGTACATAGGAATTACCTCGGCGCGTTATGGCTATTGTACCGCATATGTTTATTTTAATCCCAATTTTAAAAAGTTATAGTAAATCCGTATTAATTTTTCGGGAGTTTGGTTTTGAAAGAAATGACCCTTATTGAGCATTTAGAAGAATTCCGAAAAACGGCCATTCATATTCTCGTCATTATTATTGTCGCCTTTATTGTCACCTATGCTTTAAGTGATCAGGTGGCGGAAATTATTCTCATGCCTTTGAGAGGGGCCTTGAAGATCAATGGTGGCCAGATCATCTATCTTGGACTGCTGGATAAAATTACCGCTCAGCTGGAATTGGGTTTGTGGTGTGGAGTTATGATCTCTTCTCCTCTCTGGTTTTTCGAGATTTGGCGTTTCATCAGACCAGGGCTGCACGATTACGAGGTAAGAATGGTGAAACCTTTTTTACTTTTTGGACTATTTTTATTTTGGAGTGGCGTGGCGTTCGCTTATTTCGTCGTTTTTCCTTTTGGATTTAAGATGATGATGGAATATGGAGTCACCAATGTTGTCGCCACGATTGCCTTGCGTGAATACCTCTCCATGGCAGTGAAGATCTTGGTCTTTTTTGGCTTGGCCTTTCAGATGCCCAATGTTTTAATAATTTTGGGCTTTATGGGGATTGTGAACAAAAAGATGTTGAATAGTTCCCGCCGCTATATTTACGTCATTCTTTCAATTCTTGCTGCGGTCTTTTCTCCCCCCGATGTTTTTAGCATGATGGTTGTTTGGATTCCTTCAATCGTGCTTTTTGAGGTTGGGGTTTTGGCCGTGACACTCTTTGTTCATCCCTATCTCGCACGTCAAAAGGCCGCCGGGGAGGAGGAAAAGAAATGATTCTAGTTACAGGTGGTGCCGGTTTTATCGGTAGTGTTTTAGTTCGAGAATTAAACCGTCGTGGGTCAACCGATATTATTATTGTCGATCGCATGGGCAAGGCGGAAAAATGGAAGAACTTGAAGCATGCCGTGTTCGAGGATTATATTCACGCTGATGATTTCTTTGAAGTCGAGCGCGATGATCTCTTTTCACAAATTACCGCCATCTATCATCTCGGAGCTTGTTCGAGTACCACACAGAAGGACGTCGATTTTTTGATGGGCAATAATTATGCTTTCTCAAAAAATATTTTTAATGTGGCCACGCATTTTGACATTCCTCTGGTGTATGCCTCGTCAGCGGCGACTTATGGCGATGGTGCTCAGGGATATGTTGAT
>JAHFAA010000558.1 GCA_023250775.1 Bdellovibrionales bacterium | reverse complement strand
TAAGCATGAAGATTCCGAGTAGTGTAAGTGTTCTCATTTCGACTCCTCCTTTTTCCAAACCCACGAGGGGGTGACCCTCGCATGAAGTGTCTTCGAATAGAATATGATGCTGTAATTTTTATAGGCGAATTTTGATGATGTAAGCAATGATTAGAAATGATTACTTAAGATAGACCTGACCGTTGTTAATCACCCATGGGGCGTACTCCCCGTACTTGGTATACAAACTGGCTGCTTCCTCAGGAAGAACTGGGCAAGTATACGTGTGGGCCGGATCTTCCTCTTGGTAAAGGCGTTGGATGTCGGCCACTTTTTCTGCCTGCTCTTGAGTTCTAAATTTTGAACAGTTAATAGATTCATCTAAAGCATTATCGATGTAGAGGGATAGATCAATCGGAGTCTTTTGAACCCACTTCCCATCTTCGCAGCTGGCATAGGCACCGGCCGGCCGTTCAAACTCAAGTGGATCTGCATATTTCATGAGAACGTGATTCCAAAAAAAGAGTCCTCTAAAATTGCCAGATAAATCTCCATAGCTCATTACACCCGTCATCATGGCGCCGAGTATGTTCTCTTCTGTCGAAAAACCATACTTGAGAGCATCGAGAAGACTTTTTCCTTCCTTGTGAATCATAGTGTAATAGGCCAGTCCTCGACCAAAGAGATGTTCGAATTTATCAGTGCCAATCAGATGGCCATTAAAATTCACGACGGGGGCGGCACTATCAGAAAACTTTGCCATCACTCCGATCACGAATGAATCTCCTGGCGCAAACTCTCTATAGATGGAGGAATTAAATGGAATTCTTCGCTCGACAAGGCCATTGCCTTTGTATAATCGGCTTGTAAAGCGATCACGATAGTGATTTTTAAATGAGCGCTTTAATGAGTGGAACAACGCCGCTTCACTACAGTGTTTTTTATTGTGATTGGCCTTCTGGAGGGCCGATTTAAATTCTTCGTTGGCCCAACGGTTAATGGTCTCTTTTTCATCCTTCAAAGGTTCATAACGATAACGAAAATTATCCACTTCAGCAGCTGATGCAAGCGCACTATAGAGTCCCAGTAGGCAAATAAATTTTTTCATAGGCCGGTATTATAGCCCTGCTGTACGTTTGGCCCCAGACTCCTGGTAATTTTTATAGGATATCTAAGCACTTAGACTCAAGTGGTTAGAATGCCATGCCGCTTGATTATTTTGAAAAAGAAAATAGTATTGCTCTATGGATATAGAGAAGTTGAAACATTACTACCATCAGGCCTTCATAAAAAGCGTGGAATCTTCCAGCAATCTTATCTGCTCTGAATCTCTTCTAGAATGGGCAACAACCAACCGTTCTCTTTGGTGGAAAAACGCCCCGATGATTGCGATCGAGTTGGGATGCGGACCTTACTCAATTTTTGAAAAACTGGCCCTTCCAGAACAATCCCTGGCGTTCGGAGTGGATTTTTGTGATGCCATGATTGAATACGGATGCCAGAGAAACAGTGGGAAAGTGGAGTACCAATGCCTTGATGTCTTCGATCTTGAGACTCATCGGCATTTTGAAAAAATAGATTTTGATTTAATCGTGGATGGTCATCTTTTTCACTGTCTTACTGACCAACAAATGCGTGAAAAATATCTTTCTTTCGTGGCCGAAAAACTAAAAGGAAAAAAAGGATATTTTATACTTGAGTGTATGGTTGAAACTGATGATCTTGTCTTTGCAGATGACTTTTTATTTTTAGACGATACCCGTATTCTTTTGCAGCAAATTGGAAAGGAAGCTGTACCGGTTCGCTACATTCCGAAAGCAGCCCAAGTTCTTGAAGAAGTTGAAAGGAGTGGTCTGAAAATTGCCAAATTCCTCTGTCCTTCTGGATGGAAAATTATTAGTGATGGTCGGAGGCAGACTGCTATAGATGGTGATCCTGGAGTGGCCCGCTTGCTGCTCAGTCCTTAAAGAGAAACAAGACTTAAGCAATCCATTTTCTGCGATAAGGCCAAAGCATCATCACTGTTTAAAGTCCCAATCGCTTTTTCAATAATTTGAAAGATTTTTTCCTCTTGTGAAAAACGATCCTTCGCTTGCAAGGGAAGTTTCATCGCCTCCACAAAGCGCATCCACTATTTTTCTTCCACCAGCGCGAGCACGAGAAAAGTGTCGGGCGTTTGTGTCTGGTAGATATGGTAGCAAGGATAAAGTCCGTTGTGGGGACCAACGTTCGTCACAAAAATCTTGCTCAATCCTTCCGTGCTATCTTTTAGTGAGAACATTTTGTGGACAATTGAATTTTGCTCAATCGCTTGCACCAAAAGGTCGAGTAATTGGAGCGCCAAATTTTGCCCAAAATAAATCCCGGCCACGGGCAGGAATGGGGGAGGAATTCGGGTTTTCTTTTGATGTTGAAAAAGATGCGCTTTAAG
>JAHFAA010000152.1 GCA_023250775.1 Bdellovibrionales bacterium | reverse complement strand
CAGGTGGTATTTTTAAAAGTAACCATGAAGTTTGGAATTGTTTTGGCCTTGATAATTTCGGTGAACTTATCCACCACGAGGGCCCCATAGTAGGGACTGAGATCAATGTGAGCGTTGTTGAGCTTTCTGGTGAGTAGTTTTTTGACCGGCGAATACTCATAAGCGAGGAAGTCAAATTTTTGCAGGAGTCCAGATGGATCTTCAGAGGACTTGGCCAGATGCTCTTGACTCTGACCGTGTATAAACGGGGAGGCATATCCCTGTGTGCGTTTAGATATGTAAAAGAGTTGTCCTAAGACACGATTAAGTTCATCTGAAATTGTAATTGGTTTGTTGGTTGGAGATTGGTTAATTTTTTGTATTTCGCCTTCGATCAATTTTTCATATTCTTTAATTTGTATCTCAATGTCTTTTAGGATTAGCTGTGTGGAATTATCTTTGGGAGCAAAATAGATAATGCTATAAGGGTCGTTTCCAAGAAATCCTTTCAGCTCTTTTCTAGGATGAGAATTCTTTTTATTCTGTTTATCAGGGTGATTGTTCTGAACCTGAGGAAAGGTCACTATAGAATACAAAGTGAGAGTGAATAGTGTAGTTAAAAGAGAAACGTTTTTCATACTTGATGATTTTACACAAACGTTAGATAAAATCTTATAATATTTTGTAGCAAAGTCAAATTTCATCTAGTTGTTTGCGCTGATTGATCTTAGTTCGCATTTTGTAGTTCTTGGATACGGTGAATAAGTAAGTCTGCTGCATGTTGATCCAAGAAACCTTGTGCTCTAAGGGAATTCGAAAATGACAAGGCCTCTGGAAATTTTTTATCAAAGGTTAACTCGCCAATCAATTTAATGATCGCCCGAAGATTTTCAGGATCGCGCTCAGACTTATACTGAAGAAATAACTTTTCTAAACGCCGAGATAAATTGTTGGTTTCTGGGTTAAGAAAACCAGCATCCCGAAGGATGGCATACGCCTCTCCTATATTAAGGTCGTGAGAGCTTGCTTCATTATAAACTTTGTAGGCCGCGGCGATATTAAACGCAAAAGAACAAAATGGATGGTTGCCACTTAGTGTCTCTTGCTTTTCGGCCGAACAGTAATCTGGATGCTGATCAAAGTAGGAGGCAATTTTTGAGAGAATATTCTGTTTAAAGGCAGGGGTCTCTCCCATTACGAGGCGCTTACGATCAAGGGGGATAAGGGCGTTAAAGTCGATATTCTGATTTTTTACAAATGCCTTGGCAGCTCGTAAACCCAAAGTTGGTGTATTTAAAGTGTGAAGATAGCTCGTTTGGGTTTGAGCGATATAGTTGAGTTGCTTGGAAGAAATCCTCAGCATTTCGAGTCCTTCCATCAGTGGCGTTCCACCTTTCTCGAGAGAATCTTTGACAATTGGTTCATTAAATCTGCTTTCAGATACTTTTGAAAATATTTTTGAGTCGGCAATGTTAATAATTCCCATATCCGTGCCATTATCCAGAAAGTAGACCCCCGCCCCAGGGAAAATCTTCAAATAATTTTTTAACACGGTTGCAAATATTTCCTTGTCTACTGAATAGAGATGAAACCATTGAAGAAAAATGCCGCCAGGGGATAAATGCGATTGAATTCGTTCATAGAATTCTGAAGTAAAAAGATTCTCCACGCCTGGGGTCCAAGGATTAGTTGGCTCCGAGATAATGATGTCGTATTTAGAATTCACCTTTGCGATGAAACGGAAAGCGTCTAGCGCATGAATGGAGATTTTGGGATTGTGAATGAGATCGAAATTATCCTTATCAAAATAAGGACAGGCCTTGATAACGGTGGGAGAAATTTCAATGATATCAACTTTTGCGACATCATTAAATTTTCCCAGGAGTCCGGCAGAGACTCCTGTTCCCATTCCTATAACCATGGTTTGAAGATGGTCCGTTTGCGGCGCATGAAGGTAGGGGATAATTGAGGAAAGAGAGAGTGTTGAGTAATCCATTCGTGAATTGCTGTCACTTTTGGCATTGATAAATATAGAACGTGATCCAATCGGCCCTTGGCTGGGGTGACTGTAATTCATGACAGAAACGGTTGCAATGGGGCCATCTTCGAGAAATAAATTTTGGGTGATTTCATTGTTTATGTCCCAAACATAGAAAAGGCCTTTGTCTTTGACTGTTTCAATGGACCTTTGATGGAACAGTCCTAGTGCGTGGTAACCGCGATTCCAATGAGCAAAAAAACAAAATGAGATGCCCAAGGCAATCATCAGCAAGAGCTGAGGTATTTTTTTTTGATAAGTGAAAACCAAGGAACAAGCACACAAAAGTATCAGGAAGTTAATCTTGTATACCGTATCGATATTTACAACAAAAAGCATGAAGTAGGAGAGTCCAACCGCCCCAAGAAAAGTGCCACACGTATTAAGGGCATAAAGGGAGCCACATTTAAAACCGTAATCTTGCGTGTTTTTTTCTAGAAGTGAGTAAGTTAATGGCAAAATGCGCCCGAGGAAGAAGGCCATAGGGAGAATGCAGACCGCCAAAATTGCATAGTTGAAGATGACGAAGTTTAGGAAGGCAAAATCCTCGTTGCTCAAGGCATAACGATAATGAAAAATCCACTTATGGAAGTATGGTACGAGGAAAAAAATGGGCCCCGAAAAGAGAAGAGAAAGGAATAACGAATTTCGTAATTTTTCGACGCTAACTTGTTTGAGAGTTAAACTGCCCAATCCAAGACCGGCAATAAAAAGGCTTACCACCATGGGGAAGACCAAAATATTGGAGCCCATTGAAAGACTCCAAATTCGCATCCATAAGAGTTCAAAGCTTAAGGTCACGATCCCAGAACTTAGTGCCAGCAGCGATAAGACTTTGGAATTAAGTGTCGGGATTGTTGTGGCAGTGTAAGTTTGAGTGCGAATATTTCCTGCGAGCTTATTACTGCAAAAAAAACACGCGATACCCAGGTTAAGAGTACCAAAAATCCAATACGAATGTGTTATCCCAAATAATGGGATGGCCACCGCTGCACCTAATATGCATCCAACAAAAGCCCCTAGAGTATTGAGTCCATAGAGGCGAGCATGAATTCGGTTAATGTCCTGATCAGATTCAGGCAACGAAGTTGTTAGCAAAGGAATAGTAGCTCCCATGCAAAATGTCGGAGGTAAGATGGCCATCCCTGTAAGCAATAGGTCGGCCAAGAAGGAATTCGGTAGGAACTGCTGAACAAAGACGAGGAATTCAAAGGTCAAAGGAAAGGTGATAGCGAAGAGGGCAATGGCAATTTCAATTTTTCCATACAGGAGACTAATGTCTCGTCGCTCGGAGTAAGCTTGTGATCGTTTACCCCAGTAGTAGTAGCCACAAGAGAGTCCGATCAAAAAAATACTAATAACGAGAGTGGAACTCTTGGAATCGTCGCCTAACAATTGCGCCAAGTGTTTTTGCCAGAGAATTTGGTAAATTAAACTAATCGTGCCTGAAAAAAATGACAGAATTAAGTAGGTGTTCTTATTTGAAAGCATTTTTTTCAATGAAGATGTCCTGGCCCTGATAATCAAGATGTGTACAACGCGAGATTCTACCCTATTTTCGGGTGTTTAGAAGAAAAATTCTGCACCAAGGGTGAATATGAACGGTGAGAAATTTTATTCAGTTCACTCAAGTAACAGCCTCTATCATCACAACACCACATGGAGCCCCTCCGCTCCCGCATTTCCCCTAACCCCCCGAAAAAACGGTGTCACTTTGGCGCCAAAAACCCCTCCAAACGGCCTTGACTGCGCCATCCGGTGTACAATTTTTGCAATTTTAAAGAAAAGATTTGAACAACCCTGGCGCGCTTAGTACGTGTAGATTGTTTTTGCTCAGGAATTGCAAAACGGGTGGGACTCAATATCGTCGAGGGGTGAACTATGAATATGAAGAAGGTTCCGGTAATTTTGATCTCCTTGTCTCTGTTAGGCGGTTGCCAGAAAAAGTGGGATGCCGCTTTTGAATCAGGGCGCCAGGCGGGATACGGCAGTGGTTATGCCATTGGTCAGTCCTCTGGTTATGGTTCGGGGTTTGCCGTAGGTGAGGCCGATGGCCAAGCTCGTGGCTATGCTGACGGTTTGCCGGTGGGATATTCCCAAGGCTACTCCGATGGTGAGGCCCAGTATAAAACTCCTGATTACGTGAACGGCTACAATGCCGGCCGTGCCGCTGGAAATACCGAAGGACATGCTCTTGGGATGACCGACGGAAATGCCGATGGCCAGGTGGTGGGATACAATAACGGATTTGCCACCGGCCAGACAGCTGGTTACAACGCCGGATTCACAGCTGGTTACAACGCAACTTACACTCCCAATTATAATAGTGGTTACACCGCAGGACACGGAAGCGGTGTCGCGGCCGGAACGATTTCTGGAACGGCCCGTGGAAATACTGACGGATATAATGACGGCCACGCTGACGGCTATGCTGATACCTATGATGCCACCGCCGTCGCCAACGCCTATAACTCTGGTTACAACGACGGCCATGCTGATGGTTATGTCGATGGCGATCACAATGGTTACAACGATGGGACTCATGACGGTGCAATCGCCGGACGAAACGATGGCCATACCGACGGCTATAACTCCGGTTACCTAGACGGGGATGCTGCCGGATACTCTCGCGGCCATAGTGACGGTTATAGTGATGGCAGTTTTGATGGTGTCTCGATTGGTTATAACGATGGTTACTCCGATGGTCACACTGACGGTTACACCAGTGGATACAATGCTGGTAGCAATGATGGCTTTAATGATTTCTTTGATGTTGGTTTCAACGCTGGTTACGGTGACGGTTATGACGATGGTTACTCAGACGGCCACGCCGGGCTCTCTGATGATGAAGCGGTTAGACGCAAAGTTAACCCCGCTGTCCGCTTGGCCTCACTCTTCCAACAAGAGTTGGTCAATTACTCAAAAATTAAAAAATTCGGTGCCGGTAAAAGTTCTGCCGCTGCCATGGCAGAAGAAGGAAATTTACAAGGGCGTGATCTGGAACAACGTGCCGCTCTTGAAGAGGCCTATAAGATTGGCCAAATCACTCGCCAGATCGTTGAAAAGTTCGGTCTCTCGGCCGGTCGTGCCGAGCGCGTGGCGATGGTGGCCGATCAGTGGGCCAAACTTAAAGGCCGCGAGCTGACAGAAAAAGATGCCAATGCTTTTTCACGAGATTTGATCGGTGTGAATCTGACTGATGTCCAAGTCGCGGTGAAGAAATCGATGCAAGGTGATTCACAAGACTTGAATGTGTTGATCGCCAAGGCCGCCAAGGCCAACGAAACAACACCGGAACAAATTTCAAAAATCATGGGTAAAATATTTTTCTAATAAGAGGAGCAGTATATGGTTATCGCAATGTTAAAAAAATCAACCTCGCTTCTCTTAGTTGGAGCGATGTTAAACGTAACGGCCTGTAAATCAAAATATGCTGACGCTTTCAACCAAGGGGCGGATGCTGGTTTTCAACAAGGTCTGAGTGATGGTGGCCGTGACGGCTACGCTCAAGGGCATGCCGCCGGTGAAACGCAAGGCTACACCAACGGATACGCCAGTGGGCAAACGGCTGGTTACACCAATGGATACAACGCCGCCAAAACCTATTTTCAATCGGCCACTTACACGACAGGTTACAACGATGGCCACGTGGTGGGATTGTCTGAAGGATACACCGCCGGTTACAACCTCGGTTTTTCTCAAGGAGAAACAACCGGATTTGGTCTAGGTCAAACCGCTGGTTATAATTCTGGTGTCATAACAGGTTCAGGTGCCGGTGCAACTGCTGGTGCAACAGACGGACGCCACGATGGTGGAGTTGCCGGATACAATGATGGTTTCGCTGAAGGTGATGCCGCTGCTTACGGAACCGCTTACACCGGAAGCTATAATAATGGATATGCCGATGGTCTCGTAGACGGAGCTGACCCGGCCCATGTGACCAATGCCTATAACAATGGTTACAGCGATGGCTACACTGTTGGTTATGGTTCGGGCGATGCCGCCGGTTACAACCGTGGATATAATGGTGCTTACGATAGTAACTATAACAACAGTTTCGGTTCGGGTTACACCACCGGTTACACCGATGGCGACACTCATGGATACAACAACGGTTACTCTGCTGGATATACGAGCGGCGTGGCCAGCACTTATACCTCTGGTTACAACTCTGGTTACAGCGCCGGAGATCATGATGGCTATAACAGTGGCTACGGCGTTGGTTACACTGATGGTTCCGATAGCGGTTATAACTCAGGCTACGATTCTGGTTATGACTCTGGTTATAGCGACGGACACACCGATGGTTCTTATGGCCTTTCCGTGGCCGAGATCGCTGGGCACAAAATCAACCCAAGCGTGAAATTGGTTTCGATGGTTTACAACGACATGTTTGATTTCAAACGTGTTCGCTCACTGAAGAAAACCGGCATCAAGTTGAAAGGCTACGCTTTGGAGGAAGGTTCAATCTCTTCTAAAGATTTAGAACTTCGCGGTGCTGTTGAGGAGGCCTTTGTGGTCGGCCAGATGGCCCGGCAATTAGTCGAGCGCTTCGGACTTTCAGAAGATCGTTCACAAAAAGTCGCCAAGATGGCCAATCAGTGGCGCAAAATGCAAACACGTGAACTCACCAGTGCTGATGCCAATGCTTTTTCAGAAGAACTTTTGGGCGTCAACATGGATGCGGTTAAGAAGGCCTTTATTGAGCAAAACGACGGAAACTTTACCGACATGAAGGCCTTGATTCAAAAGGCGGCTGAAGCGAATAAGACTTCACCTGAGCACATGACCAAAATCATGGGGCAACTTTTTCTCTAGTTAACGAAGTCTGTGCAATTTACAGTTATAAAAATGGGGCCGAATGGCCCCTTTTTGTTGTCGGCCTTCCTGGCCTCCACCCTTCGGGCACCGACGTGACAAAATTGGCCTTCATGGCCAATTTTTTTGTCATTTGCACGAAAGAACAGGGCGAGGCATAATTGTCTCCATGGAATTTCTAATGCGAAATTTTTTCCTCTGTTTTGCTATCCTGCTAATTTTCTTTGTAGGATGCGGAAAAGTTCTGGCGAAAAAAGATACATCTTCATCACAGTTGTCAAAGGTTACGGCCGCGCCATCGAGCTATGAGGGATTCAATCTTTCCGGGCAAAAGACCAGTTGTCCAATTCCTCCAGAACAACTGATGTGCACGATGGAGTATACTGAAGGTGAGCAATTTGTCGCAAAATGCAAATCCGCAGGCGGTCAGGAGTTTACCTGCGCCTGTCATCAATACCTCTGTTCCAAACAAATTGTTTTCCCATGATTTATCCTTGGCCTGCAGAACTTAAAAATAAGCTCTCTCCCATTGGGGAATCACAACCCACGCAAAAACAGCAGTCGGCGGTTTGTCTTATCTTGCGAACTCCCGCGCCGGATTTTCGACCTGAAATTTTATTTATCAAGCGCGCTGAACGTGCCGATGATCCATGGTCAGGACATATGGCCTTTCCCGGCGGACGTCGGCACCGCGAGGATCAGACCATCGCCCATACTGCCGTGAGAGAAACTTTGGAAGAAATAGGCATGAGTCTGCGTTCTGAGGAGTCCCTGGGAGCTTTAGGGCCCTACTCACCACGAGTTTCTCCTGAGCTGGCGGTTTATCCTTTTATCTATTTAACAGAACATTCGGGCGAATTAGTTCTGAATGTTACAGAAGTAGATGAGATTCACTGGGTGCCCTTGGCCCATGCCTTTAAGAGTTCGTCTTTTACTCAGCGGCCCTATACCTTTCGCGGGATGACCTTAACTCTTCCTAGTTTTTCTTTTGATGACCACCACATCTGGGGAGTGACTTATGTCATCCTACTAGATTTCTTGTATAAATTTGTGGAAACATCGTTGGGCAAAACCCTTTGCCAAGAGGCCAAGTTTGACCCCAAATCGACTTGGAATTATACACCTTACAGATAGCCATTGACGCACTGTAATAGATGAGGCATATAGGGCCTCGTCTATCTAGTTTTCGTTGGAGCTTTACGATGTTGACCCGATCGTTTGTATTTTCCCTCTGTCTCTTACTGCTCTCCACTAGCTCTGCTTGGGCCGCTCGTCCTCAGCTCCCCAAGGGAATGCGCAAAAATAGTGAAACAGTTAAAGAAATTTCCAAAATTTTGAATTGTACTCGCAGCTTTATTGAACAGGCGAGAGGCGGCGATGAGGCCGTGATGCAGGCGCTTATTTACGTAAAACGTGCCGGCGAGCTGATTAATGACGAACAACTTTTAAGCGAACTTCGCAAGGCCTGTTTTGTCGATCTGAAAGAAAAGCTCCCTGTACCTGATGTCACTCGCGAGATGTTGGAAAAAAAACTGGCCGAGCTTGCCACCAGCTACCCAGCCCCTGTTGTTTCAGTTGTGTCCGCCCTTATCAATCCCAATGGCAGCTGCCGTTTTATC
>JAHFAA010000557.1 GCA_023250775.1 Bdellovibrionales bacterium | reverse complement strand
AAAGTAATAGAGATTTTGAAAATCTATTTTGGGGATCTTGAGCTTGGCCCAGGTCGGTTCCGTCAGCGTCAGCCAATGACGATAGGCCTTAAGACGAAATTCCAAAAGCCACTCAGGCTCTTCTTTTTTGGCCGACAGGAGACGAATAATATCTTCGTTTAATCCCTTGGGAAATTCTTCCGTCTCAATGTCGGTATAAAAACCGTATTTGTATTCAGAGTTTACGGGTAAATCATTCATACCGAAAAACTCGCTTGGTTAGAGGGGGGAGTCGAATTAAAGGCCATATCAAAAAGTTGCTTGATGGTGAGCTGGTTTAAATATTGATTGAGGGTGACATTCAAGCGCTCAATAGGCGCAATAATGTTGCAGCTTCCGATCAACTCACAATTGCCCTCGGTACCACGACATAATGATTCACCCATTTTTTTTTCTAAAATGCGCGCCAGCTCCATATAGGTGAGCGTGTTTAAATCGCGCGCCAGCACATAGCCGCCTTTGATGCCTTTCGCCGATTGCAAAATGCCGGAGTTATTCATCGCCTGCATGACTTTCGCTGTCGTATCAAAAGGCGTGTTGAACTTGTCGCAGACTTCACGAGCAGACGCGAGTTCTCCTTGACTCTTCTCGTCGGCCATAAACTTCAGCGCCATCAGCGCGTACTCGACTTTCTTATTTATTCTCAACATAAAGGCTACTTACATCAATATAGGCCAAAAATAAACCTATTTATAGCATGGTAGCAGGAAATAAGGCAAATTAACCCCTATTTTAGATAGACAGAAGCTGGACGGCGTTAATCGATGGCCTTGACTTGAATTCCGGCCTTCTTAAGCAAGGCCGTGAAGATGCCATCACCGGTGGTCAAAGTCCCGCTATGGGTTCCATCGTAAACCTTGCCACATCCACACATGGGAGACTTCGATTTGAGCCAAGCTTCAGTGGTGCCAGCTTTGAGACATAAAAGAAGAGCGGCTTCGGCACCAGCTTTGTAGTTATCGCTGACATCCGCGCCATCCTTGGTGAGAACTTTGTCCGCCACAATTTCCGCCGCAGGTCTGGGAGTGGGCAGGCCGCCCAACTGCTCAGGGCAAACTGGCATTGCCATTCCTTGATTCAAGAGATGGATCACCTGGCTGCGCTCGCGCGACTCACCATCGTAGCGGCAAGGCACGCCAACAAGGCAGGCACTGACGAAAATAAGCGGAGGATTCTTGGGCATACTGATCCTTAACGACAGTTTTCAAAACTCATGGAAATACCCTGACCCACGCCGATGCACATGGAGGCAAGTCCGCGTTTTAATTTTGCATCCTGTTTCATAATATGCGCCAAGGTGGTCACCAAACGGGCCCCGGAGCAGCCCAGGGGATGGCCAAGAGCAATGGCACCCCCTCGCAAATTCACTCTTGCGGGATCGAGCTTGAGCTCGCGCATACAGGCGAGAGATTGAGCGGCAAAGGCCTCGTTTAATTCCACCACATCAAACTGCGCCGGAGTCAGGCCAAAGCGCTGGCACAAAGTTTGGGTCGCCACCACCGGCCCAAGCCCCATGGTGTTGGGATGCAGACCGCGAGAAGCGGCGCCGGTGATTTTGAGCAGTGGTTTTAAATTGTGTTGCTTCAAAAATTTTTCCGACACCACCAGAACACCACTGGCACCATCATTCATGGGAGAAGAATTGCCGGCGGTGACAGAGCCTGTCGCTTTGAAAACAGGTTTCAATTTTTGCAGTTTTTCAAAGCTGGAATCTTCCCGCACACACTCATCGCGTGTGATCGTGAGTGACTCTTTGCCTTTTTGCACTTTGACGGGAATAAGTTCATCGGCAAAAAGATTTTGCTGATAGGCCGCGCCTGCTTTTTGGTGAGAATGTAAAGCAAAGCGATCTTGATCTTCGCGCGAAATATTGTGAAGGGTGGCCACCTCTTCTGCCGTTTCACCCATAGACATGAGTGGGAACATCGCCGCCATTTTAGAATTTTGAAAACGCCAGCCAAAGGAAGAGTCAAACATCTTTTGTCCGCGATCGAATTCGCTTTCGGCCTTGGAGAGAACATAAGGCCCGCGCGACATGGATTCCACACCACCAACTAAAACACAGTCAGCCAGCTTGCCTTCAATTTTTGCATAGGCATCGGTCAAGGCCTCAAGACTGCTTCCGCACAGCCGATTGACGGTGGCGGCCGGAACTTCAAAGGGAAAACCGGCCAAGAGAACGGCCATGCGACCGACATTGCGGTTATCTTCTCCCGCCTGATTGGCACAGCCAACCACCACGTCGTCGATTTCTTTTAAATCAAAAGGGGACCATTTTTTGAAGTCATCAAAAACGCAAGCAAGAAGGTCATCTGTGCGCACGGGCGATAGACTTCCCGCTAATTTTCCCATGGGAGTGCGACGCGCCCAAAC
>JAHFAA010000151.1 GCA_023250775.1 Bdellovibrionales bacterium | reverse complement strand
GATGCAGGTTGAAAGTCAAATAAACGTCTGTAATGGAAAATGCCGGGGCCTTATAATCTTTGAGAAAAATTGCTTTCGGTTTTGATGTTTTCATTTGCTCTCTCCCCTCGAGACCGTTGACCTCAGTCACAGACCAGGCCAAAATGTATACAGAAACAAAATCTTATAACCAATGATGGCAAAATAGAATGTCAAACAAGAGTAGTAAAGACCCAAATAAGAAACACTATTTTGGAACTGTAGAAGAAGAGGAAATTGAAAAGGTTTTTCCTCAGTTTGCCCAACAGACCATGGAAATCCATCTATGGAAAAAGGGCCAATCCGAAGATGATATTGAAGTTTTTGAAGTTTTCGACTACCAATCCTCACCTAAAAAACTTTTTGTGCGTAAAAAAGGCAGCCTTTTAATCAAACTGATTCCCACCACTCTGCTTGATCAAAGCATTTTTCTCAAAATTCCTTTTGAAAAAGTGAATTACCTCTCCACCGGCATTCTCCTCAAGGATTCCCAGACAAAAGAATATGTTATTAATTTGTGCAATGAAATATTCAGAGGGCAACAGCGATCGAATTATCGACTCGAAACAGGCCCCCACATAACGGTGCAATTCAAGATGGATGACAGCGTTTTTGAGGGCCTAGATATCAGCGCCAGTGGTATTTCCGTCAAAGTTCCCATTTCCGATCGGGAGCGCTTTAAAAAAGGTCGCCTGCTTGAAGGATGCATCCTGCGCTTCAACAAAAAAAATTACATCATCCCTAAGGCCATGATCGCGGCAGTCTGGGAGCAGAAGGACAAAGATGGTACGGTACTTCCAGAATTACGCTTAGGTATCCACTTCATTGATGTCGATAAAGAAGTCGAAGAGACCCTCGTGCAGCATGTGAATAGTGAGGCACGGGGTGAAGAGATCAGAAAAAAATTTTTTATGAAGTGATGACCTAACTCTTTAAAAATACTTCACCTATCCCTCTATTTTCAAATTGACGAACTGGGCCTTAATAGGTATTCATGCAGCATTAAAAAGTGCATGACTCGGCATATCTAAACCCCCTTGCTTTGAACGCTTGAAAACTGAAAAGAGGGCCCATGGGCAACACATACTCGTACTCTGATAATAAAATTCTCCAAAAGGCCAATTTGCTTCGCCAAATGAAACTTTATCCTTTTCTTCGTCCTATTGAGGCGACAGAAGGGGCCACGGTCACGGTTGGTGGAAAACGTCAGGTGATGATTGGCTCCAACAACTATTTAGGACTTACTCACCATCCAGAAGTTATTGAAGCATCTATTAAGGCCACCATGCAGTATGGCACCGGCTGTACCGGGTCACGTTTTCTAAACGGCAACTTGGCGATCCATGAAGAATTAGAAGAAAAGTTGGCGCGTTTTATTGGTCACGAGTCGGCCATTTTATTTTCAACTGGCATGCAGTCCAACTTAGGGGCCCTACCCGCCTTAGCTGGCCCAAAAGACTGCCTCATTTTTGACAGCGAAAATCACGCTTCTTTGGTGGACGCCACAAGGCTCGCCATGGGAGCAACTTTTAAATACAAACATAATGACATGGAAGGACTGGAAGAACAGCTCCAGCAGGCCTCAGGCCGATTTAAAAATATGACCATTGTCGCCGACGGTGTTTTCTCCATGACCGGAAGCATCGTCAAATTACCTGAAATGAGCAAATTGGCGCGCAAATATAATGCCGCCATTTATATCGACGACGCTCACGGCCTCGGAGTTCTTGGCCATCAGGGACGAGGAACCCTAAATCATTTTGAGATGACCGACCAAGTTGATTTCAACATGGGAACATTCTCCAAATCTTTTGCCAGCATTGGTGGCTTTGTTTCGGGCCCAAAAGAAGTCATGGATTATATTCGTCATAATGCTCGATCCTTCATGTTTTCTGCTTCGATGCCACCTTCTTCTGTTGCCACTGTCTTAAAATGCTTGGAAATCGTTCAACGAGATACTGACATCCATGAAAAGCTCTGGAGTAACGTCAAATTCATGCGCCAAGGTTTTAAAGATCTGGGCTTTTATACCTATGAATCGCAAACTCCTATCATTCCAATTTTCATTGGTGATGACATAAAGGCCATGCAGGTCACCGCCTTCTTGCAGGAAAATGGTATTTTTTGTACTCCTGTCATTCCACCTGCCGTGCCAAAAGGCGAGGCCTTAATCAGAACCAGCTATATGCCCATCCATAGCAAAGAAGATTTGACCTACGTGCTCGAAGTCTTAGGTCGAGCCAAAAAAGAATTTCAAATACCCACCAAACAATAACGAGGCCCTATGGAAACTCAAACCACCACTTGCTGTTCAGCCAAGCACGCTCACACCACCACTTCCGATGTACAAATTCATGCCGTCGAAGGCAAGAAGGCCATCCAAGCGTTTGTGGATTTGCCTTGGACCATCTATAAAAATGACCCGAAGTGGGTTCCGCCTTTGAAAATGGCCGTAAAGGACCTGCTTGCACCAAAACATCCTGTTTACGAAACCTGCGATACAAAAATGTTCCTTGCCTACAAAAATGATAAATTGGCCGGCCGAATTATGGGTGTGGTCAATCATCATCACAACCAATTCCATAATGAAAAGGCCGCTCAGTTTGGCTTCTTCGAATCAATCAATGACACCGAAGTCGCCAATGCCCTTTTACAAAAAGTTGAAGATTGGTCTCTCGCTCAAGGCATGGAACTGATCCGTGGCCCTTTTAGCCCTTCAACAAATTACGAATGCGGACTGCTGGTGGAAGGCTTCCATGACGAACCTCAAATCATGATGACCTATAATCCCCCCTTCTTTAAAACTTTGATTGAGGGAGCTTCTTACCAGAAATCCATGGACCTTTTGGCCTATCAATTTGATATGTCCTTCGTTATGCCGGAAAAAATCTCCAGAATTTCTAAAAGAGTGGAAGAGTCAGCTAACATCACTTATCGCACGATCAATATGAAAAAATGGACTGAAGAAGTGGCGCTGATGCGAGAACTCTACAATGCCGCTTGGGAAAAGAATTGGGGCTTTGTGCCCATGACAGAGGATGAGTTCGCACACACTGCAAAAGATTTGAAAACCGTGTTGGACCCTAACCTCGTTCTCTTCGTCTACGTAAAAAACGAACCTGCAGGATTTATCGTAGGACTTCCCGACTACAACCAAATTTTCAAAACCATTCCGACAGGAAAACTCTTCCCGACCGGACTTTTCAAACTCCTGACTGGAAAAAAGAAAATCACTCGTTTCCGCGTACTCACGATGGGAGTTAAAGAGAAATTTCGTAATCTCGGTCTGGCTTCCCTCATGTATGTTAAGGCCTACGAAAACGCTCGCAAGACCTATAGCGAGTGTGAGATGAGCTGGATTTTGGAAACCAATTTCAACATGAATCGTCCGCTTGAGCTCATGGGAGCGAAGCCTTACAAGCGCTACCGCATCTTTGAAAAAGTGTTACGAGTTCACTAGAAGCTAACGCACAACCGGGATTTCTTTTTGAGAATCTTTCTGAGAGAAACGGTAACCTATACTTGTGTCTCTCAGAATATCCATTTTCTTATTGTAAACGGATGTCTCCACATCAAACATGCCTAAGATCGTATGGAAGAGATTGTCATGGGAATAAGGCCGGGAAATTCTCGTTTTCAATGAGGCAAAATCAAATTTCTTTTTCATTTTTTCATCAAACCACAGAATGGCCCCCACCGTTTTCTGTTGTTCTGGCGCCATAAAATAAGGCAGACCATGGAGATAAACGCCTTTTTCACCTAACGATTCACCGTGATCACTCATATAAAACATTGCAGTTTCAAATCGATCCGTATTGGACTTCAAAATACTTATCACTTTTGAAAGAAAATAATCAGTGTACAAAATTGCATTATCGTAAGCATTCTCAATCTCTTCATTGGAACATTTTTCCAACTCATTCGTTTTGCAGGTCGGTTTAAACTTCTCAAATTCCGGAGGATATCTCTTAAAGTAGGCAGGGCCATGGTTTCCCATCTGGTGAAAAACAATCAGAATATCGCCCGTCTTGTTGCTATTGATGTAATCTTGCAATCCAACCAGCATCCCCTCGTCTCGACATTCGCCTTTCACACAAATCGTATTCTTGGGAGGAAATTTATAATCTTCGTAGGCAACCCGGAGGGCGACACCTTTGGAATCAGAGTTGTTATCCCTCCATAGAATATTGACTCGATTGGCATGATTCAGCACATCTAATAAATTTTCAGTATTTTTTCCTTTTTCATCACTATAGTGCTCTCGCCCAAACTGAGAAAACATACAAGGAACTGAAATGGCCGTTGAAGTTCCACAGGAAGACATATGGGTAAAGCTAATCACATCTTCTTTTTTGAGAAGTGGATTGGTTTCACGATAATGGCCATTTAACGAAAAGTGATCTGCCCTTGCGGTCTCTCCAACCACCAGAATCACCAACTCTCTTTTACCATCAGACACGATTGTTGAGTCCTTTCCAATTTCGACAATCGCCTTCTTTTCTGTCTTAAACAATCGAGCGAATTGTTTTCCCGTGGAATAAAAAAAATAAGTTGGATTGGTGTAATATCGCAGGGGTTTATTCTCTCTAAAAAATGAGGCGTAGAATTTTCCAGAGATCAAAAGCATGACAAAAATAACCACCAGGGAAACAACTATATTTTTTACTTTTGAAAATACTTCGGCCTTAAAACTGGCATCTAAAATTTTTATTCGAGAGACGACAATTGAAGGCAATATTCCCAGGAAGATGAAATACAACACAAATTGGAAACTAAAGAGATCCAGGGCCTCAGCAAGATTGGTTCGTCTAACATTAAGGAGCATAATATCGTCAACCACGATTCTATAGTGATCAATAAAATAGCTAGTCATGGATGAAAGCAACAGGACGAGAATCAAGACGGGTTTGGTGGTATATTTCGAGCGCATGAGGGTAAAGAGAAGATTCATGACGGCGAACAAAATCACCGCTAGCGAGAAGATATAAAAAACCCGATGGGGAGATTGGGCATAAACCTCTAAGACTTTTTTAAAAAACGTGATGTTATGAAAGAGGACGAGAAATAAAGAGAAAAGAAGAATCGTCTTCGTTTGCGTCAGTGTTGAAAATCTGTTTTTGATCTCTACTAAAAACCGTTTCACGTCAGATAAATCCAATGATTTTAGTCAGCATTGAGCGTGAACTATTATAACCGGCCTAGAACCTAATGGCCACCAAGGGGGAGTCTATGACAAATCCCGGCGATCAATGAGTAAAATTTCCAAGTCTCAATTATTTCAAACTTGAGAGAAGCTTCTCTTCAGTCATGTGAATATAAAATTTTTGTACGACTAATTTTTTTCCCCCGGATTTTTTCAAAAAGAAAATACGCTCTCAGAGAAGTCTCGACAGGATCTTTTGAGGCCGGCACCTTACGACCTCAGCATTAAAGAAAATGCCAGAAAAATCGTTCTGATCTCAAAAAAAAATTTGAAGGCACTTTGAGTTCATAAACAAAAAGGCTTCCTTTTTGTAAAGTTTCAGACACTTGAGAAAAATCTGTAGAATTGTTTTTTGCTGTGTGAACAAATGTTAGAAAAAAGACTTTTAATTTTTCAAATACATTCTTAGAATGAAAGTAAGCGAGACCTCACACAATGTGATCGACGTTAAGAAATGGATTTTGAAACGTCGATTTTTTCCTTCCCATCAATGTAAGATTTTATAGACATAGGCGATCAACGCCCTCGGAAAAACGCCAAACTGCAACGTCACCACCAGCATTACCCCGGCCACAGCAAGAGGTCCAAGAAGCATTTCGATCTTCGCCCCTTCAGAGACCTTCTTACCTTCTTTCATATACATAAATACGATAACCCGCAGGTAGTAATAGACAGAAATCAAGGAGGCCAAGACAGCTATCACAACCAGCAAGGTCTCACCCTGAGTGACAACGTTATTTAAGAGCAGGTATTTGCCAATAAACCCGGCGGTCATGGGGATGCCTGCCATGGCCATCATAAAAACCGATAAGGCCAAGGCCAAAAAAGGACGCTGCTCAGCAATTCCGGACAGGTCTTCGAAGGTCAAATCCCGCTGATGGGGTCCGGCCAACAAAATAACCACGGCCATAGCACCAAGAGCGCTAAAAATATAAAACGAGAGGTACACCACAAGCGGTGCGGCCCCGGCTGGGCCAGAACCGCACACAAGCACACCTGCCAATAGGTAACCAGTATGGGCGATGGCCGAATAGGCCAATAAGCGTTTTAATTCATATTGGGCCAAGGCAGCCAGGTTTGCGTAGAACATCGTCACAGCAGCAAACAACCACAAAATCACATAAAACAGCTCGCCGTATTTTCCAGGTAAAACAAAGTAAAGTTGTTGGGCAATTTTTATCAGAGGAATAAAGGCGGCAAATTTCACGCCGGTACTCATAAAACCAGTAATCGAATGAGCGGCGCCTTGATAGACGTCCGGGATCCAGAAATGAAAAGGAAAGGCGCCGACTTTGAAAAATAATCCCACCAGCATGAGAAGTCCGCCAACGGCCAGCAGAGGAAGAGAGATCACAGACTGAGTTGAGATCAGGGTAGAAATCGTGCGTAAATCAAAAGTTCCTGTTGCTCCATACACCAAAGCGGCCCCATACAAGAAGGAAGCGGAGGCGGCCCCCCCTAAAATAAAATATTTCAAAGAAGCTTCCGCTGAGTATGAAGCCGAACGTTGCATTCCCACTAAAATGTAAACAGCGAGAGACATGATCTCAATCGCCAGGAAAATAAAAACTAAGTGATTGGTTAAGGCCAAAAGGACCATACCCGCCATAGAAAAAAGAACCAATGAATAGATTTCAGGGAGTAGATGTTCTCTTTTGGCCTGGCCGGTCACAAGCAATAAAGAAAATACGCCAATGCCCATAACAATCAAGGAGAGCACACGCGTAAATGGATTAAAAATTAAAATATCACCAAGGATGAATATTTCTGGAGCCTGAATACTTTGAAGTTGAAAAAGCATGATGAGGGCCGAGCCAACTAAGGCCAAGATCCCCGCCATGTTGAGGCCTCGTCGCAAAGGAGCGGCGGAGACAATCAGCACCACAACCGCCAGCAAAGAAAGCGCCATCACAGGACCGAGGGCCAATAATTCAGAAGGCCCAAGCGTCGTATATTTAAAAAGTTCAGTCAAACGATCCATAGCTAATCTCCATTAATGAATAAAGCCGGCCAAGCCATTGGCATAGCTTTCCAAAGTCGCTGTCGATTTTGCAAAAAAGAATTCAGGGAAAAATCCGATCCCAAAAACCAAAACTGCTAACCCAACCATGGCGATAATTTCCTTGCTGGTAATATCGTGCAGATGGTGAACTCCCTCATGGGTACTTACAGGCCCCAACATGACCAACTGGTATGCCTTGAGAGCATAAACGGCACCGAGAATAACTCCTAAACCACAAAAGGCCGTCACCAAAGGCGCAACCTGAAATGAGCCCAGAAGAATCGTGAACTCTCCCACAAAACCATTGGTGCCAGGCAAGGCCACCGACGATAAGGTCAAGATCATGAAGGCCACGGCCATAATGGGAACAATTTTGGCCAACCCACCAAAATCGGCCAAATTTCGTGTGTGCATGCGTTCATAGAGAAAACCGACAATCAAGAACAATCCACCGGCCGAAATCCCGTGATTAATCATTTGATAGAGAGAGCCAGAAAGGGCAATTCTTTCAAAGCTAAAAAGTCCGACAATGATGAATCCCATGTGAGAGACAGAGGAGTAGGCCACAAGCCTTTTAAAATCGGTTTGCCCAAAAGCGCATAGAGCGCCGTAAATGATACCCAAAATTCCAAGCGCATAAAAGAATGGTGCCATCATAGCGGCGGACTCGGGGAAAAAAGGAATCGCAATTCGCATCAACCCATAAGTTCCCATCTTCAGTAACACGGCGGCCAGGAAAACCGAGCCAAGAGTCGGAGCTTGAACGTGAGCATCCGGCAACCATGTATGGAATGGAACCATGGGAACTTTGATGACGAAGGCCAGAGCAAAGGCCAAAAAGAGTAACATTTGAGGGCTCTGTAAAGCGCTCCAATACGAAGTCTGATCAAGCGGAAATTTACTATGATTAAAATTACTCATCAGCGCAGATGGAATACCGGTCGCCTGCAGTTGCGAACGCACGAGATAAAAAATGGCAACCAGCATGAGAAGGGAACCAACCATCGTGTACAAAAAGAATTTGATGGTGGCATAAACGCGATCTTGTCCGCCCCAGATCCCGATCATGAAAAACATAGGAATCAGGACAATTTCCCAAAAGAAATAAAACAAAAAGAGATCCGTCGCCAAAAATGTTCCATACATTCCCATTTGAAGAAGAAGGACCATGGCAACAAAAAAACGTTCTTTCTTGGGAGGATGATCGGCCTTCGGCCAGGTTCCCAGAATCCCGATGGGTGAAATCACCGCC
>JAHFAA010000150.1 GCA_023250775.1 Bdellovibrionales bacterium | reverse complement strand
TGGATCAGGCGGAAGTACGCTTCAAAAAATCGTTGGAACAACAAAAAGATTATCTGGAAACCTATGTGCTTTACGCTGAACTTTATGCCATGAAGAAAGGTGATAAACAATTGTGTGAAGACAAACTCAAATATGTTTTAAAGGCCGATCCGCATAAAATTTTAGAGGCCACTCCTGAAAACCTGCTGGCGCAGGAAAAGGCCAGAAATCTGCTGAAACAAATAGAAGAACTTTTCTAGAGGGTAAGTTATGTTTTTGATTAAATTGTTCAAACTATTATTTATCTCACTCATGCTCTCGGGTGTCGCCTTGGGCAAAGTGGTCACGGCAAAATTAGGGACGGTGGCGCCTACAGGAACTCCCTGGGCCAATACCTTGGAGCAAATAAAAAAGCGCGTCGAGGCCGAGTCTAAGGGTGACATAAAAATCAATGTAAGCGTTGGCGGCGAGTTGGGTGGGGAATTGGAAATCATCAATGAGATTCGTCGCGGCCATATTCAAGGCGGAGGACTGACATCTGTTGCCTTGACCTCTGTCATTCCTGAAATGAATGTTCTCGAACTTCCCTTTATCTTTGATTCTTATGAGGAAGCTGATTTTGTGCTGGATAATTATCTTCTCGAACCTTTTAAGAAGCTTTTTTCAGAACGGGGTTTGGTTTTTGTTTCTTGGGCAGAAAATGGCTGGCGCAATATCGGTTTGAAAACAAAATTTGTGAAAACCCCGAGAGATTTAAGCGGCGTGAGAATTCGCATCCAAGATAGTCAAACGCATTTGGATTTTTGGAAGAAGATGAATGTCATTCCTGTACCCATTGCCATGCCGGAAGTGTTGTCGGCCTTGAAAAATGGCGTCATAGAAGGGTTTGATAATACCGCTCTTTTGACCCTTGCAACCGACTGGTACAAAGGAATTAAATATTACACGGTCACTCAACATATCTATCAGCCTGCAGCGATAGTCTATTCCAAGAAATTTTGGGACGGATTGAGTGAGACGCAACGAAAAATGATGATGGGGGAAGGCAATCTTCTGGCCCCTCCCTCTCGTCAGGCGGTGCGCACTCTTGATTCGGAGCTGATGGATGTCTTCAAAACTTCCGGAGTTGAGGTCTATCCTTTGACCACCAAGGAACGCGATGAATTTAAAAATTCATTGCGCGGTCTGGATTTGGACATTGTTAAGAATCTCGGAGGCGAATCATCGAAGATTTATAATTTGTTACTGGACGGAAAGGCCGCTTTCAAAAAGGCCAAAGCAAAAAAGAAAAACTGAAATGAAAAAAATTATTTTGTTTACGGGCGGAGGGAGTGGCGGACATGTGCTGCCTGCGCTGACCATTATCGGCGAGTTGAAAAAACAACCTGATGTTGAAATTCGCTATGTCGGAAGTAAACAGGGAATTGAGAAAGAATTGGCTGAAGCTCAAGGGCTGATCTATTACGGAATCTCAACTGGAAAATTGCGTCGCTATTTCTCCTGGGAAAATTTCAAAGATATTTTTCGAGTGGTCAAAGGGCTTTTTGATGCCTGTGCTCTTATCGCTCGTACCAAAAAGGAAGGGGAAGTTCTGGTCTTTTCAACAGGCGGATTTGTCTCCGTTCCCGTCGCGATCGCAGGAAGGCTTCTTGGCGTCAAGGTCTTCATCCATGAGCAAACCGCTCGCGCTGGCTTGGCCAATCGAATTTGCGGATTTTTTGCGCATAAAGTTTTTATCTCTTTTGAGGAATCGGCCCAGTATTTTTGCAAAAAGAAGACTGAATGTTCGGGCTATCCCTTGCGCCGCGATTGCTTTGATAAAAATGTGAAACCGTTGTGGATAAAAGGTAAAAATATTTTAGAAACAGATCGCCCGGTGTTGTTCATCACCGGCGGTGGCAATGGTTCCTTCCTTTTAAATGCATTGGTAAAAAAACATTTGGCTGAATTAAGCGCAAGATTTCGCATTATTCATCAGGTTGGAAAAAACTATCTGCCTGAGTTTAGTCCCCTGCAAAATGATCAGTACTACGCCTTCGATTTTGTCAGAGATGGCATGATTGATGTTTTGAAACGTGCCGATCTGGTGATTTCGCGTGCCGGCGCCGGAACAGTGTCGGAGCTGCTTGCGATCGGGCGTCCGAGCATTTTTATTCCGCTTCCTCATGCACAAAAAAATGAACAGTATTACAATGCTCTGGAGGCCAAAAATAAAATTGGCAGTTTAATTCTGGAAGAGTCTGAGCTTAAAAAAGTTAATTTTGTTGAAACCTTGGATAAATTTTTGAAAACCAGGGCATCACAACCAAGCAAGGCGATTCCGAACGGTCTTGATTTCATCCTGAAAAAAATCGATCTGGAGTTTTTGAATTATGGCGCCTAAGACCGCAGCAGAATTTTTAGACCTTGCTCAGTGGAAATCGGTGCTCACGGCATTCGCCAAAGAACGTGATTGGGAAAAATTTCACACGCCCAAAAATCTGGCGTCGGCCCTCTCTGTTGAGGCGAGTGAGCTGCTAGAACTTTTTCAATGGTTGACGGCAGAAGAGTCGCTGCAATTGGCCCTGCCGAATGGTGATGCGGAATTGCGAAAAAATATTGAACGTGAAATGGCCGATGTGCTGGTCTACCTGATGCGACTCTCGACGGTTTTAAAAATCGACCTGAGCAAAGCGCTCAACGACAAGATGGCGGAAAATGCCAAAAAATATCCAGCTGATAAAGTGAAGGGGCAGGCAAAAAAATACGATCAGTATTAGCTTTCGAGTTTTCGAACAACTGAGCGCTTGGTTTTATCCAATTCTTTCTTTCTGATCCTGATATAGAGCGGAGTAATCTCAACCCACTCGTCACCATCAATCCAATCCAAGGCCCACTCAAGAGTACGCTTGGGAATCGGCGGTAGAAGGAGGTTGGTATCTTTACCTGCTGTCCGAACGTTGGTGAGGTGTTTTTCACGAACCACGTTGACGTTTAGTTCATTGGTTTTGTTGTGTTCGCCAACCACTTCACCTTCGTAAACTGGTTCGCCCACTTCAACAAATTGGCGACCGGAGGCGAGCAGATTGAAAAGCGCATAGGCGGTAGTTTTTCCGGTTCGGTCAGAGATGAGGGCGCCATTATTTCGCCCGAGCATATCACCGGCGTAAGGTTTGAATCCAAGGAACTGGGCAGACATAAGTCCGGCACCTTTGGTATCAGTCAAAAATTGTGAGCGATAGCCAATGAGTCCGCGTGAAGGAACTTCAAATTCCAGTCGGGTACGGCCTTCACTAAAAGGCGCCATATGAAGAAGTTTGCCTTTGCGTTTACCCATAGTTTCCGTGATGACCCCGACAAAAGCATTGGGAAGATCCACGATCACCTGTTCGAAAGGTTCTAGTTTTTGGCCATTTTCCTCTTGGAAAATAACTTGTGGGCGACCCGCCATGAGTTCATATCCGGCACGGCGAATTTCTTCAAAGACGATGGCCAGTTGTAGTTCACCACGGCCTTTTAAGATAAAAACTTTTGGATCATCGGATGGAGAATATTGGAGGGCCACATTCATGAGACAGGCACGGGCCAGCATTTCTTCTAACTTTCGACTTGTGAGATATTCACCTTCTTTTCCGGCCAGGGGAGAGGTATTGACCGAAACAAAAACCGACACGGTTGGTGGTTCAACAATAATTCGGGGCAGTGGTTCTTGGCGATCAACTGCGGTAATTGTATCTCCAATCTTAACTGTTTCAACGCCTGCAACCAAAACGATATCGCCAGCAAAGGCCTCATCAACTTCCGCCGTACCCAAGCCTTGAAAAATTTGTACCGCCGCGACCTTAAAATTGACTGGTTTTGTTTCGCCCAGCAAAGTGTATTGAACATTCTTTTTAATTTTTCCACGCTGGATTCGGCCAATGGAGAGACGACCCAGGTAAGAAGAGTAGGAAAGGTTTGAAATCAAAAGTTGTAGTTGCTCACCTTCACTAATTCTGGGTGAAGGATAGTATTCACTGGCAAATAAATCTAAGATGGCATTGAGGTTGGCCGTTTTTACTTTTGGATTGGCGGCATCATTGGTGGCCCATCCGTGTTTGGCCGAGGCGTAGATCACGGGAAATTCTAAATAATGATCTTCTTTGCCCAAAAAAGAGGCGAGATCTAAGAAGAGGTCTTCGATTTCGCGTCTAACTTCTGTAATTCGTTCATCAGGACGGTCGACTTTATTCATAACCACGGCGATTTTTAGATCACGTTCCATGGCCTTTTGGAGTACAAAGCGAGTTTGCGGGAGTGGCCCTTCGCTGGCGTCAACGAGCAATAAAATTCCGTCGACCATAGAGATCGCGCGTTCTACTTCCCCGCCAAAGTCGGCGTGTCCAGGGGTATCGAGAATATTAACCTTGGTGTCTTTCCAATAAAGCGAGCAGTTTTTAGCGGTGATGGTGATACCTTTTTCACGTTCGAGTTCACCTGAATCCATGACTCGTTCAACCTTTTCATAACGGTCTCCCATTGTGCCTGATTGTTCGAGTAAACCATCGACAAGAGTCGTTTTCCCGTGGTCGACGTGGGCGACAATAGCAATGTTTTTGATGCGACCATACTGCTGGGCCATGAAAGTTCCTTATTTATGTAAGTGTGGGGGCGGAGTATGCCAGAGAATAGATCAACTTGATAGCATGCCTATAAAAATGTTCACTCTTTTGCCGACTTCGCCTAGGTGAATATACAACAAGGGAGTCTAAAAAGACCCCCTTGTTGCGTTAAAGTTGAATAAAAGTGCTGATTATTGCCCTAAAGCATGCCCGGCCTCGGCCAAGGCCCTTTGTAGGTCGACTCTTCCGCCACTAACCATGCGTCCACTAAACGATCCAACTTTGGCCACCGAGCGAATCAGAATTTCGCGCAGCTCGTTGGCAGTTAGCTCAGGATAGAAGGACAAAACTTCGGCGGCGACACCGGCGGTATTGGGTGAGGCCATGGAAGTACCGCTCATGTTGCCATAACGGTTTCCTGGGAGACATGAATAAATATTGTTACCGGGAGCGGCCACATCAACCCCGACGGCCCCATAATTGGAGAAATAGGCAAGACCGCCAGAGCTGGTGGTCGCGGCCACAACCAATAAATTGTCATTGGCATAAGAAGCAGGATAGGTCGGAGTGCGGTCGATATCGTCTGAATCATTTCCGGCCGCCACCACGACGAGAGTGTTATAGTTCTTGCCGATGTAATCGATGGCATCAGAAACGGCCATGCCGCCTTCGTTATGGGCCTTGCCAAAGCTGCCATTGATTACGCGAGCGCCATTTTTGGCGGCGTAGATGAATGCCTCAACCACGTCGGTATCCAGTTCGTCGCCATCGTTAGGAACAGTGCGAACGCCCATAACTTTGACTTTGCTGGCGACTCCCGCCACGCCAATTCCGTTATTTTGAAGAGCGCCAATCGAGCAAGAAACGTGAGTTCCGTGAGAATGAGTATCGCGGTTATCCATGGTGGCGCGACCTTGACTGTCACGTACCAGAACGTTAATTCCGTAGACGTCATCGATATAGCCGTTGTTGTCGTCATCAATTCCGTTGTTTGGAATTTCCTTCAGGTTCTTCCAAACGGGGAGATCTTGGTGAGTGATATCAATCCCTGTGTCGACAACGGCAACAACAATTTCTTGCTTGGGTGCCGAGGTGCGACTCTGAAAAGCGCGAAGCACGGACATTCCGAAGGTTTCAGAGTTGGTCAGGGCCCATTGTTTTGATAAGTAGGGGTCGTTAAAAGGCTGGCCTTTATTTTCTTTGGCGACGCCAGGCCCTTGAACATCAGAAATGGTCACATCCATTTTGTCGCGACGGCCGTAATAGTCGCGCTCAACGTACACAACGTTACCGTCATTTTGCAATTTGGTGTAAGCGCCTTCTAAGTTGGTGGTGGTCACCATGTAAACTTGCTCAAAAAGGCGTTTCCAAGATTTCACTCCCTGGACGCTGGGAATGCTGGCCCCTTCATGCAGTTTAACAAGCAAGCGATTGGGAGAGTGAGGAGCGGGTTGGGTGGCGTAGGCTGCCGTAGCGAGCAGGCCAAGTACCAAGGTGAGCAGCAGGTTTTTCATACAAATCCTTTTGTTAATATTCGTCCATCCATATTGGAGAAATTAAAACCGATGAAACATTATGGTCCAGCATACGCGTCCTCACTACTAAAACTGTCTTACAATTGTCGGATGTTAGCAGGGGTGGTGATCTGTGCAATTTTGTCGGCCATCAATGATCATCAAGAATATTTTGGGGGCATGAATTACCGTTATACTTTATTATTGAAAACACATTTAAAATTTACCTATGAAAAAAAATACAAAGATGATTCGAGTGCACATTCTTGTCTCTTTCCTTCTAGTATTTTCCCTGCAGCTTCTTGTTACCACCTCTGAGGCCAAAGATTCCTGGCGCAATTATAAAGATCCGCAGTCACCAATTTATACCGGGAATTTTTCTGATCGCCCGACAGAGCAAAGGGCCACGCGCAACTACAAAATCGTTTCCTATAATCTTCACTTTTCCAAAGAGATCGTAAAAATTGGCGAATACTTTTCATCACTGCCTGAACTTAAAGATGCCGATGTGATTTTTTTACAAGAAGTGACTGGAATTCCCGGCGATTCACAGAAACACTCTGCCCAATATTTGGCACAAAAATTAAAATATAATTATGTTTACGCGCCCGCCTTTATTCAGCCGTCAAATAGTTTGGATTTTGGCGTCGCTGTTCTTTCAAAATTTCCCATTCGTTCTTTCCAAAAAATTATTTTGCCTCACCGCTATTTCCTTTCTGGTACTCAGCGGGTTGCCCTGTATGCTCAACTGGATGATGGCGGTAAACTTTTTGATGTTGTTTCGACACACTTGGAAACCTTGCAATTTTCTTATCAGCGAAATGATCAGGCCCAAAGTACGATTGGGCCGATCTTGAACTCAACGAACCCGGTATTTGTAGCAGGTGATTTTAATTCAGCACCTTTCTGGCAACGCTGGAATTTAATTCGGTTTATGAAGCACAATCACTTAACTTATTTTAGTCGACACTACGGTCTCACCACTCAAACCTTAATGAAACTGGACTTGGGCTTTGGTCGAGGAGTGAACGTTACCCATTCTGGGCTTTTGAAAATTAAAACCAGCGATCACTATCCAGTTTGGTTTACCGTCTCTCTCTAGTAAAATCATTTAGTTAACATCGTGTAAAATTGCCATAGCGGTCGGAGAATCGTGGCCGATCTGCTATAATGACGCCCTGTGTAATTATCAAAAAAGGGCAGTTGTTATGAACCTTGCAAAGTATCTTTTAGTCGCAATTCTTTTTGTGCTCTGTCTTCCGGTCTTCGGGCAAGATGTTCCTGTCGATGATATTCCTAGACCAGGTGGCACTGCCGAGATCAATAGAATTGTCGACCAGGCCATTCAGGCAGATCGCGAAAGACGAGCCCTGATCGATACCGAAAGACAGACTTGGTTTGCCAACAACTCCATTGGCGGACACACCATTCACATGATTGAAAACGGTGCTGATCTTACCAATGCGCGCATTGACCTGATTCAAGGGGCGACGGAATCCATCTATCTGACCACGTATCATATTGCCGACGATGCCGCGAGCAAGCTGATTACTGATCTGCTTTGTGCTAAGGCCAGAGAAGGTTTGGATGTCAGAGTTATGACCAATTGGATGTCTTCCAAAAAATTTCAAAAAAACTCTGATCACCTGAAGAGCTGTGGTGCCCACATCGTCAATGCCGCTCAATACATTGCCTCGATTGTCTATGCTGTTCACCAAAAATTGCTCATCGCCGATGGCAAACACTTCATCATCGGCGGCAGTGGATATGTCGATATGTATCGCACGGCCTCCAAATATTCCTATCTGTCAGAACACAGCCCTTGGTACGACATGGACTTTGATGTCACCGGGCCTTCGGCCTGCTACTTTCATCGAATGTTCCAGAAAGATTTCACCGACAGTGTGAAAAACGGCCTGGACTTCGATCCGCAGTTTGACCATATTTACGATGACCAAGACGGGATGATGGGATTTAAACTTTGGGATGTGCTCACAAATGAGAGGCGACAGCTGGTTGTTGAACATTTTGGATTGGACCGCTTTAAACCTTGCACTCCAATCGCGGTTACGGAAGGAGCAACTTTCAATGCTATTCCAATTCTAAATAACCCGTACTTCTCCCACAAGCGCCCCATTTTAGAGGCCCATATAAAGGCCATTCTTGCCAGTGCCTATGCCGAGAAACCAGAGATTAGACTCTATGCTCCTTACTTTGTTCCGGGCAAAGATTTCGTCAATGCTCTACTGTGGGCCAGAAAAAATAATATCCCGGTTTCCATCATGACGAACTCGACCAAGTCGAATGATGAAAAATTGAACATTCCCATCATCTTGGCCTCGCTGAAAAAATCCCTTCCTTTAATCAAGGCCGGAGTGAAGCTTTATCTTTGGAATCAGAAGA
>JAHFAA010000149.1 GCA_023250775.1 Bdellovibrionales bacterium | reverse complement strand
TAAGTTCATAAACTGTTTACTTTCAATATCATATCAGAGTTGTAGCTTGACATAAAGGCCAAAGACAAGGCAGTATGCTCGCCACATCAAAAGCCTATTGTGCGATCGTAGCTCAGTTGGATAGAGCAAGCGCCTTCTAAGCGCTAGGTCACAGGTTCGACTCCTGTCGGTCGCGCCATTTCTCGCAAACTCGCAAATGAAAAGCATTCATCTTCCGCGTCGCCTCATTGTCGCTTCCTTGCGACCTAGCTCCGCTAGGCCTCAGTCGCTCCGCTTCGGCTCCTTGAATCTGAACGCTTTTGATTTGCGAGAAGCAGGGCCTCCACAACGTCGATTTTTTTTCCCATCTAGACCGTAACCTCCTGTCTTCGTTAAACTACTAAAATTATGAAGATATCAAAATTGATAACTCTTGTGGCGATGACCGGACTCCTTTCATCCGTTGCCTTAGCTAACGACGATTTTATCATCCGCCCCTTCACCAGCACCGGATCATTGTCACTCAATCTTATTCCAACCGTCGGGGCCAATGGTGTCAGTTCTATCGCCAAAACCCAATCGTATCAACCCAATGTCACCAACCTCTCTGGTGTAGTGGTGGGCCATAAGGAATTCAGTCTGACTTGGGGTAGCACTCTGCCTGAAAGCGACGCTTCCATTCGTGAGAGGGGTGAAACTAGATATCGTGATTACCAACTGCAACTCTATTATACCCACTATGGGATCGACCTTTTTTATCAAACCTACAAAGGATTTTATCGCTCGAGTGCCATGGACAGTGAGAAGACATCCTTGGCCGATGGTACGAAGGCCTTTCCTCAGCTTCCTGATATGGAGATGAAAAAATACGGCGCTAATATTTTTTATGTCTTTACGCCGGAAAACTATTCTATCAGTGCGGCCTTTAGCCAAACCAGTCGACAGACACGCAGTGGCGGCTCGTGGATTATCATGGGGATGGCCAATGATGTGAGTATTTCCAACAAAGGCTCTCCCATTTTACCCTCTGAACAAAGAAGTGAGTTTGGTGTGAATGGAAACATTTCTGGCGCGCGACTAAAATCCATCGGTGGACTCGTTGGCGGTGGTTACACTTACTGCTTAGGAGGTTGGTATCTCTCGATGCAAGGCCTCGGCGGAGTGGCAGCGCAACAGTTTAAAGGTACCGGATTGCAAACTTCAGGCACCCAAAACATCGCGTCCACTCTTTACAATATTCGTGGATCGATGGGGTACAATGGTAGCACGTTTTTTGCCGGTCTTATGTGGCTCACGGATCAAATCACCACAAAAATTGACGGTCTTCAAATTCAACCAGTCAGCCAACGCGTTGAGCTTTTCATGGGTGCGCGTTTTTATAGTGTGATATGAAATTTTTTTTTCTTTTTTTCTTTTTTTTGTCACAGGCCCAGGCCCTGGAACTGATGACCTACAACCTTGGTCTGGCCAAGGGTTTTGTCGATTACTATGAGGAAAGAAGGGAGCCGGTTTTTTCAAATTTAAAAAATTCCAAGGCCGATGTTTTATGTTTGCAGGAACTGTGGAAGGCCGAAGATCGGGAAAAACTCGCGAAAGAATTGGCGGCCACTTATCCCTATAAGATCATTCCTCCCATCGAACGTGCCGTTGCAGGTAGTTCACCGGCGTGCGGTTATTCTGATCTATTTGGCGAAGGAAGCATCGTGAGTTGCATGCGCACGCGATGTCACGGAAAAACGGGCCGCGAGTTTACCGCCTGTATTATTGGCGATTGTAAAAAATCTCTTGAGTCGCTCAAGAAAAACAATTCCTATTGTGCCAATGCTTTAATGGCGCAAGTTGGTCACTCCCCATTTATTGTCATGCTGCAACTCTTGCAGCCTTTTTGGCCGGTTGATCTTTACACATATGAAGGGAGTAACGGACTAGCGCTTTTTTCCAAGTATCCGTTCAAGACCGGCACTACGGGAATGATTCCCATGCGCTATTACTCAACGTTGACTCGGCGAGATTTTTTATATGCCACGCTTGAGGCCGATGGGAAGGAACTCTTTGTCGGATGCACCCATCTTACGGCCAATTTTACGGACACCGTCCCTTATGCCGGGCCATTTGCCAACTGGGAGCAGGAAAATTTAAAACAAACTGAATTAATTCTGTCAAAACTTGAAAGCCTGGCCAAAGGAAAACCTCAAGCCATCATGGGCGATTTCAACTCCAGCCCCGTCATCCCGAATTATAAAATCGATGGCAATTTTGAAAGAACCTATTCAGAGTTTAAGAAGCAAGGATATCTCGATCCGGCCTCTGAGGGGAGCAAACCAGGTTGCACAATCTGCAAAAGTAATTCACTAAATTTGCCCACTGATCCGGATCAGCTGATCGATCATATTTTTCTAAAGAATATTGATCAAAAAAATATCGGCGAGTCCCAGGTTTTGATGGATCAGAAAATCGAAATCAATAAATCCATCAAAACCAATCTATCAGATCACTACGCGCTCAAAGTCATCATTAACTTACCATGATCAAATGACCAATCCACCAAGTGATGGCCGAGACAAAGGCCGAAGCCGGGATGGTGAGGACCCATGCCCAAATGATTTTTTCAGCAACTCCCCAGCGAACGGCAGAGAATTTTGTCACAGAACCCACGCCCATAATGGAGCCGGTGATGGTGTGAGTGGTGGAAACCGGAATTCCCAAACCAGTGGCCAAGAAAAGGGTTATGGCACCGGCAGTCTCGGCACACATTCCACCAATCGGGCGGAGCTTGGTGATTTTCATCCCCATGGTCTCGACAATGCGCCAGCCACCAAAGAGTGTGCCTAGGCCCATGGCCGCCTGACAGGCGAGGACGATCCAAAGCGGAACATAGAATTCAGTTCCCAGTCGGCCGGTGGAAAAAAGAAGAACCGCAATAATGCCCATAGTTTTTTGAGCATCATTACCTCCATGGCCTAAGCTATAGAGGGAGGCCGAAACCAGCTGCAGTCGCCGGCCCCAACGATCCACTTTTCGCGGGGTAGATTTAAACAGAAAGAAAGACACAAGACTCATGAAAACAAAGGCCAGCACAAAGCCAATCAAGGGGGAGAGAACGATGGAAAGACCAATTTTTGTAAAGCCCGCGATGTTGAGGCCATGCACGCCGACTTTGGCCACCGCCGCTCCACCGAGTGAACCAATCAATGCGTGTGAAGAACTAGAAGGAAGTCCGTAGTACCAAGTGATAATGTTCCAAACCACAGAACCGACTAACGCTGCCAAAATAAGCATCGGGTCGATAATGTGGGGATCAACAATGCCTTTACCAATGGTATTGGCGACATGCAGACCAAAAAACATAAAAGAAATAAAGTTGAAAAAGGCTGCCCAGGCCACGGCCCATTGAGGGCGCAAAACGCGGGTCGAGACGACAGTGGCAATAGAATTGGCAGCGTCATGGAAACCATTTAAAAAATCAAATCCCAGAGCAACTATAATAATTAAGACAATGAATATTGTTGAAGAATCCATAATCAATCCTCAATGCAAAGGTTAGGCGTACTCGAGCACAATTCCTTCAATGATATTGGCGACGTCTTCACAACGGTCAGTCATCGTTTCCAACATTTCATAGAGTTCTTTCAACATAATGAGGCGGCGAATATCAGGCTCATCTTTAAACAACTTGGCCATGGCCGAACGGAGAATATGATCGGCCTCATTTTCCAGACGATTGACTTCCACGCAATACTTAATAATTTCTTCGGGATTTTTTAATTGATGAAGTCTGTTCACGGCCTCTTTTAAGTTCTGTACTGATTTAATTCCCACATCAGACAGGGCATTTAGTTCAGGTGTCCCTTTAGTGATATTGTAAAGAAACATTCGTTGCGAGGCGGCCTCGATCATATCGAGAATGTCATCCAGCTTGCTGATGAGTGAATGGATATCGTTGCGATCAAGCGGGGTAATAAAAGTTGTGTGGAGGAGATCGACAGTGCGATGGGTAACTTCATCACATTTGTGCTCTAGATCTTTAATGACTCGTGAGTGGGCCTCAACATTTCCCAAATCGTCCAGCATAGTACGAAAGCGTTGGGCCGATTCAACTATTAAAACAGCGGCCTGATCAAAGAGATCAAAAAACTTTTCTTCTCGTGGCATAAAGCGTCCAAACATAAGACCTCTCCTGTGGATATTGATTTTGATCAATTTATAATGGAGCCACTTATTTATGTATTGTTAGGATTCAGTTAAGATTAGGAACGATCATCGGTTCGTAGGAGAATTTGTTATGGCAGTGAGTCAGCCAAGAATTTTAGTGGTGGAAGATTCCGTTGATATTCGAGAGCTTATGCTCCTTCATCTTGAACGTGCAGGTTACCAAACCGTCTCGGCCAGCAACGGTGAAGATGCCATGAAGTTTATACAATCAGACGAGAAATTTGATTTAGTTGTACTTGATTGGATGCTGCCCGGTCTTTCGGGAATTGATGTCTGCCGCAAAATTCAGCGCAAAATTCCCGTTCTGATGGCCACCGCCCGCGCTCTGCCTGATGACATTGTTCTCGGGCTTGAAAGTGGTGCCGATGATTATATTACCAAACCTTTTGATCTTCCGGTTTTTTTGGCACGGGTGCGGGCGCTGCTCCGTCGCGCCGAGATGATTTCCAAAGGAAACAATCGAAAGTACAAAATTGGAAATCTTTTTTTAGATGTCGATGGGCATTTGCTCAAATGCGGTGAGAGTGAAGTGCGCACGACAACTTATGAATTCAAATTACTGGCAACCCTTATGGCCAATCAGGGAAAAGTTTTGTCACGCGAAACTTTGATCGAGAAAGTTCAAGGAGAGGGCGTTATCGTCATTGATCGCGCCATTGATACGCACATCTTTGGATTGCGCAAAAAGTTGGGTGCCTGTGCTGACATTGTTGAAACCATTCGTGGTGTGGGATATCGAATTAAGGTAGACAATGAGTAGGAAAATACTTTCAAAATTAAATCCTTTTAGAAGGAAAGATAGGGGAGAACAAGCGGCCCTCATGTCGGCCATTTCTGATCCACTTCTGGCGGTCGATATTCATAACGCCCCACTTTTTTACAATAGCAAATTTAATCTCCTGGTCGATGATAAAGAAATTGGCAAGCGTCGGCTGTGGAAAGTTATTGTCGATCATGAAGTTGTGCAAGGATACCAGGCGGCCTTAAGTGAAGGCCGTTCGACTTCGATTAAAGCGGTTCAGTTTCATACCGCCACGGGGACGATGTTTTTTTTAGTCACCATTTCGCCCTTACGCCGCAGTAATGGAAAAATTTACGGCGCTTTGGGAGTTTTTCACGACGTCACGGAATTAAAGCAGGCCGAGCAAATGCGTATCGATTTTGTCGCCAACGTGTCTCACGAATTGCGCACGCCTTTGACTTCCATTAAAGGATATACTGACACCCTGATGGAGGATTTTGTCGCCGGCAGACCCATGGAGGAAAAATTTATTCATGCCATTGCTCGCAATACCTCAAGACTCATGAATCTGGTGGAAGATTTACTCGATCTTTCCTCCCTTGAGGCGGGCAGTGTCCTGCAAAAAATTGAATTGGAAACCGAGGACATCACCAATCGAATTGTGCGGCAACTGCAAAGCTCCTCGGGCGGAAAAAAGCATACAGTGGTTTTTCAGATCGACTCGTCTGTTGTGTTTGCTGATCCCCGGCGATTGGAGCAGGTGCTGGTCAATCTGCTCGATAATGCCTTCAAGTACACACCACCGGGCGGCCAAATTACGATCAAGTGGAGTGCCCCCAATCAAGACAGTGTAGAGTTACGTATTTCGGATAAGGGGCCGGGAATTCCGTTAGAACACCAGGCACGGCTTTTTGAACGCTTTTATCGTGTGGACAAGGCCCGTTCTCGTGAATCAGGTGGCACCGGGCTTGGTTTGGCTATTGTGAAACATATCATGCAAAGGCACGGCGGTTCCGTGTGGATCGAAAGCACTCCCGGCGGCGGAGCGACCTTTGTTTGTCAGTTTCCGATGAAATAGTCTGAAAAAATTACTCACCTGTTGTATCTCAGCGCCAGGCCCGTTGAATGGTGCTAGCAATTCCCAAAATGATAAGTCCGGAGCATTCATGAAGATACTATTCATATTGATAGGTTTTTTGTGTTTCCAGGCCCTGGCGGAACTTCCCGATGCCAGTGTCAGTGGAATCAATGTGGTTAAAGATTGGGCGCGCACCCGTGTTCAGACCGCGGCGGCGACAAGGCAGGACCACTATGCTTCGCCAGGATTTTGGGGTGAAGAGATTATTTATCAAATTCAAGTTGATCGTTTTAACAATGGCAACCTCGCCAACGATTCTCAAAATATTGAAGAGTATCAGCAAACTCATCAGGCAACGGAAGACTGGTTTGGTTTGCCTGACTATCGTCACGGCGGTGATCTTCAAGGCATCATCGATCGCTTGGATTACATCAAAGATTTAGGCGTTTCAGTTTTATGGCTCACTCCTGTTTTTAAACACAATGGTTCTTATCATGGTTACTGCACGGTGGATTTTACCGAAGTTGATCCCGGCTTTGGCACCAAAGAAGATTTGAAAAAGTTAGTGTCCATGGCCCATGCTAGAGGAATCAAAGTTGTGCTGGATATTGTGGTCAATCACATGTGCAATCCAAAAACCACCTACCGAAAATTGCCCGATCATTATGCCTGTGCTGACGACCTCAATAATAAAACCTGGAAAGGAGAGTCAGGTGGTTCTTCCCATCAAGGCGAATTGGATTTTGCCGCTGATTTTTTTCCGCCTTTTAAATCCCAGTTCTTTTTTAATCGTTGTGGTGCCAACTCTCAGGCCGACATGCAAGGCACAGGATCAACCGCCGTCTATGGCGATTTTGTCTCCACCATGTTTGACTTTGATACGAGGAATTATGATTTCCAGGAAATCTTCACCAATCTTCATAAATATTGGATCGCCTACGCCGATGTCGACGGTTACCGCATGGACGCCGCCAAGCATATAACGGAAGATTTTATCGCCTATTTCAGCACCAACATTCGCGATTACGCGCGCTCGCTTGGAAAAAATAATTTTTTTGTGGTGGGTGAAGTGGCCGGGCCTTCAGATTGGATCGGACGGCGTGTTGGGAAAATGTATTCCAATCCGCAAAATCCTGATGATCATGGCAATGTGCCTGCCAGTTTGACCAAGAGAATGTGGGAATTAAAAAGTATTTACCTGAATAATCCTGTGGCGCCCTATCCCGGTTTAAATGGCGCTTACGATTTTGCCCACGGCGGTACCGCCATTGATGTGCTTTTGAATCGTCGTCCTGCGCGTGCGCTTGAAGATCATTTCCGCAGTGGTTATTTTAGTGATCTTGCCGCCCAGGGTGATTATCGTTTGAATTGGAATCTCTTGGAGATTCACGATTGGCCGCGTTTTGCCTCTCACGATCTCACGTCGCCCGAGCGCTCGGCGCTTGGTTTGAGTTATCTCGCTTTGGCGGAAGGGATGCCCATCATCTATTACGGAATGGAGCAAGGCTTTAATGGCGACTGCCATTTTGACAATATGAATGCCGGTCGAGCGAACAGCGATATTCAAAGAGACTGCAAAAGCGGATCGCATACGCTCTATCGCCAAGATATGTTTGTGGGCGGCATGTATCGTTTGGGAAGTACTGTGGGAGTGATTAACAATCAGGCCTATATTGGAAAAGTTAAACCGGCCTTGTCGCCTGAATGGACAAAAGATCCGATGTTAAATCGCGATCACAATGTTTATAAAATCGCCCGCAAGATGAATAACATTCGCCGTTCGTGTAAGGCCCTGAAGTATGGCAGCACCAAGTTTCGCTGGGTGGGTGATGGCACAAACGGAATCTTGGCCTTCTCACGAGTGGATAATGGCAACGAGGCCTTGGTGGTCATGAATACTTCTTGGCAAAAACGGGGCATTCCCGATTTAGATGTGAACGATGCCAGAAACGGCCAACGCTGGAACAATTTGTTAAATGCCAACGAGCAGGCGTGGGGTAATGGCCAAGGCAAACTGAATTTTGCCGGTCTGGAAATTAACGGCAATACCACGATGGTTTTTGTTCCAGAATATGCGCTTGGGCCATATAATAGCAATTTGGAAGCACATCTTTGCAAATAACTATGAAAAATATTTTCTTTATTTTAATTTTTTTTCCCATGACAACTTTTGCGGGAACGCCTGATCGAGTAACGCAATTTTACGATAAGGCAGATAGTGATTTTGACAAGCAAACAACTTTGCAAGGATACCGAACTTTTTTTTCCACCTTTAATCAAGAAAATTTAAAATTAACCGTAGAAATTCTTAACTCAAACAAATATTCCGCCGCCGAAAAAGAGAAATTTGTCGCCATGATGGCAGAACGGCAAAAGGCCATTCAAAATTCTTTTATGAACCGCGTGGATTATCTTGTTAATGAAAAATGTAATAAATAATTAAGAAATCTTAATGGCATTTCCCAGAT
>JAHFAA010000148.1 GCA_023250775.1 Bdellovibrionales bacterium | reverse complement strand
GCGAAAATTACATTTTGGACAACCTTGGGCCTTGTAAAAGATGACATCTTTGGGGACTTGGCCAATCCCGGCAAGGGTTAGTTCCTCTTTCGTTGGAATGTGGGGCGTTTGACATTCCTTGCATAAAAGTTGAATAAGTCGTTGGGCCAAAACCCCCACCAGCGAAGAGGCAATCAAGAAAGGTTGGACACCCATATCAATAAGACGGTTGGCGCAAGAAGCGGCATCATTGGTGTGAATGGTTGAGAGAACAAAGTGACCGGTCAAAGAGGCCTCAACGGCCATGCGGGCGGTCTCACCATCGCGCGTTTCCCCCACCATGATGATATCCGGATCTTGCCGGACGATATGGCGTAAGGCGCGGGCGAAAGTAAGTTCGATTTTTGAATTTGTTTGAATTTGAGAGACGCCGGCGATCTCGTATTCCACAGGATCTTCTACCGTGATAATCATGCGGTCAGGGTGATTAATCCGGTCGAGAAGGGCAAAGAGGGTCGTGGTTTTTCCAGAACCGGTTGGGCCACAGACATAGAGCATGCCGTGTTTTCTTTGGGCGAGCTCATCGAGGGCCTGCAGGACAGGGCCACTAAAACCTAATGATTCAAGCTTGAGGACCTTGCCACTTTTTTCGAGAACGCGCATAACAATGCGTTCACCATTTTGAATAGGCACTGTGCTGAGACGAATATCAATATCTTTCCCGCCAATTTTGATTTTGATACGGCCGTCTTGGGGAAGACGTTTTTCGGCGATATCAAGTTTCGCCATAACTTTAATTCTTGAACTGACTGCCGCCTGGGTTTTAAGTGGCTGGCGCAAAATTTCTGTCATAATGCCGTTAATACGCAGGCGATACACAACGTCTTTTTCGTAAGGCTCAATGTGGATATCACTGGCGCCTTCTTTTACCGCCCGAAAAATAATGGAGTTCACGAAGCGAATAACAGGGGCCTCATCAGCTCCGGCGTCGAGAATATCAATAGGACCATCGAGATCGAGCGTTTCTGCAAACTCACTTTCCAAGGTATCAACCACGTTGCGGTTTGCTTTCTCGTAAATTTTGTTGATCGCCTCGGCGATTTTAAAGGGAGGTGCAACGATGGTTTTTATTTTTTTCTTGAAAATTTCATGCAGATCGTTGATCACATCAAAGTTGAAAGGGTCGGCGACAGCAACCATGACAAAATCCGGGCCACTTTCAATCGGGATGATTTCATGTGTCCGAGCGTAGTTAATGGGAATTTCTAACGTAAGATTTGGATCAATTTGATCAACCTTCAAATCATTATGATAGGGGATTTGAAATTGGAAGCAGAGCACGCGAGTGATGTCATGGGGCTGCAGATAGTTTTTCTTGAGCAAGATTTCACCCAAGAGCTGGCCAGATTGCTTTTGTAATTCCAGCGCCTCAGTCAACTGTTTGTCTGTTAAAGAAGTATGAGAGAGTAGAAGTTTTCCAATCTTCTCATTGAACGGTGCGCCTTTGTGAAAATGAGTTTCAGTCATCTTTTATTACTCTGGTTTTGCAACGGCCGATTTTTTTACTTTCACTTCTTGATAGATGGATTTGTAATCAGGGCCTTCAAATTCTGCCACTGGTGCATCCGGACTGACAACCTTTGCCGCATCATCATCAAGGAGATCATCCTTGTCACCATTAATTTCGTCGGGCACGCCTTCTTTCAAATCAGTTTTCTTGTTGTCACTTTTTTTCTCCTCACCATTTTCATCTTTTTTCAGTTCGCTGGGAACTATGCCAGTCGGAGATTCATTGTTGCTTTTGTAAATGGACGAGGCCTGAGCATCATAAAGTGGACCTTCTTCCTGTTTCTTCGCCTTTTCGTACAGTGCCTTAACTGTGCCAAGATAAGGATCATCCTCGCCAACCACGTCTTTGATGTGTCCTGAGCGACGATTCAAAACGTCTTTGACTGTGCTGGCCACAGTTTTTTGGTAGCTGTCCATAATTTTTGGAGTCATGAAAAGCAGCAAGTTTACCTTGGTCAGGGTTTCAGAAGTATTTTTAAACAACCATCCGAGTAATGGAATATCACCGAGTAAAGGAACTTTGGACGTCGAACTGATGGCCTGGTCGCGCATCAAACCGCCCATGGCAATGGTATCGCGATCACGCACCACCACCGTGGTGACAGCACTGCGAGAGGTTGTTGCGATACCACCGGCGGCCGTAGAGTTGGCGCGGCTTTGAAATTCTTCAATCTTCTGGTCAATTTTAAGTTTTACAAAACGAGTAACTTTGTTGATCTGCGGAGTAATTTTTAAAGTCAAACCGGCCTTTTGCTGTTTGACTGAAATTTGTGTTTGGTTGTTGGCGATAGTTTGTTCGGTTACGGGTACCGATTCGGCGACTTCAAAGGCCGCTTCAGTGTTATCCATGGCCAAGATCTGGGGCGTTGCTAAGACGTTGGTGTTTGAATTATTGGCAATGGCGGTAATGAGACCCGAAATACTATTGATCTGAACGGATTGACCGCCAATATTTTGAGTAACTTTTTTCCCGGCACCACCACCGATAAAGAGACCACCGAGTGAGGTTATGTTGTTGGTAAGAACGGCCAAGAGATCTGAACCACCTGTGCCTCCTGCGAAACCGGCCTTCTGGGTTCCGCCTGTGCCGTAAGCGCCGACAATCGAAATGCCAAAGCCTCGGCCTTTGGTCACTTGTGTTTCCATGATCATGCCTTCGACATAAACTTGGTCGCGTGGGATATCTAATTTTTCAATAACAGACTTAATGGTGAGGTAGTCTGTCGGGCTGGCGGTGAGTACGAGAGCATTGTTGTCTTTATCCGAAGTAATTTTAACCTCAGCATTAAAAAGGGAGGCACCTTCGCTTCCGATTTTGGTAAAGCGTGTGGCCCCTTTGTTGAGTGAATTTGAATCGGACACCAATGAACCCAAAGTCTTTGCCAGAGTTTCAGCGTCGCCGTGATTTAAATAGTAAACATGAATCTGACCTGAGCCCTGATTGCCTTTCACGTCCAACTTAACAATGAGATCACGCAATTCCTTGGCCCCATCGGCGTTGGCCATGGCAATAATAGAATTGGTTCTTGGCTCGGCAATAATCTTGCTGATTTCCTGACCAGTCTTGCCGGTGCCAGTGGTATTCGCTTTGAACTTTCCGCTTCCTGCACCTTTTAGAAGAGTATCAAGCAGCTTGGCAATTTCTTGCGCTGAAGAGTTGTGAACAGGAATAATTTGGATGGATTCTTCGTGCCCAGGCACATCAATAAATTTAATCAGACGAACCAAGCGGGTAATATTGTCGCCGGTATCTTGAATAATGATGGTGTTGGTTTGTTTGATTTCGATGATTCGACCATAGCGAGACATGAAGGGGCGAAAGCTTCGAGCGACCTCGGCCACATCAATATTTTTCAGCGAAATGATCCGCATCACGTAGTTTTCTGTGTCGGGCGTGTAGTTTCCTGTATAAATTTTGGTTGGGGTGTAGCGAATGTCACGCGAGTTAACCAGCTTGTAAAAGGCACCTGATTTGACGATAGAGTAACCGTTCATATTGAGAGCGGTAAGATAGGCCTTCCATGCGTCACCCACTGTGATGGGCGAGGGGGCGGAGATACTGACTTTCCCCTTGATGTCTTTTTCCATGATCAAATTTAATCCCGTGATTTTCTGCATATGCTTGGTCAGGTCAGTCAGGGATACATCTGGAAAGTCAAAACTGGTTACAACTTCTGGGCCGAAGGCCGTTTCAGGATTTAAATCGACGTACTTTTTATCTTTGGCAAGAGCACCAGAAGCAGAAAGTCCTCCGCTTCGGCCAAATTCGTCTTCTCGTCCAGGTTTATTTTCCAGATGATTTTTTACCGAAGTCGTGGCGGCACCACCATCCTCGTCAAATTCGTCATCCGGAGCAACCGCAGGTGGAGGGCCTGAACTGGTTTCAATGTCACCGGAATCTGCACTGGCCCCTTCCTCAAAGTTAGTCTCTGATTTGTACTGGTCGAGTTGCGCCCACGTTTTAGTTATTGGAGCAAAAAGCGCCAGCAGCAAACAGATGGTCACGTGAGGAGCGAGAAATTTTGTCAGCATAAAACCGTCCTGGTTTTTAGTCGAAGTCATACTCTAGTTCAATATCTGAACCACCTCTATTAAGTGAGATGGAAAGATGATCTACATCCTTAATTCGTCCAAACATATTCATGATGTCATTCAAATTTGTAATTTCCCGTCCGTTGATATGATGGATAATGTCGCCGTCTAAGATGTTGAGGTGAGAGTAGATAGAACCGGGAACGACTTCAGTCATTTTAAAGCTGAGAGTTCCGTCAGGATTTTTCAGCTGTACCGCTCGGGCCTGGCTTAAAATATTGCCTACATCTTGGAGAATTTGATCGCGGTAACTTTTCTTGATAATAAATTTATTTCCCTCATTTCTAATTTCTTTCGGCCTCGAGGCATCCAATAATTTTTTCCCACTTTGTGCATCAACGTAGGTAATAGGCGAGGCGTTCTTAATACGTTCATCAAAATTATCAATAAACTCACACTCGTTGGATTTGATATTTTTAATCACCACGCGCAATCTTTCAATTTTTCCGATTTGCGCCATGGTCTCAACTTTATCACCTTCGCGTACCTCAGTTGGTGTGGTTGCGCCCCTGACTGCGACAGAGGCAATGGATTTGACTGAATCTTGAAGCACGATAGTGTTCACCAGTTTTATTGGCAGGGAGGTTGGTCGGTTTGAGACGAGACAAGGCTTGTTGAGATCCTCATTGCTTTTGTTCCCGGCAACATTGATGTTATCTGTGGGAGTTCGTTTAACATTAAAGATATTGGCATCTTTGATGGAAGCAAGATCAAAGATATGTGGGGCAGCTCCTGTATTCACTCGGGCGACATGCATTTTGATTTTTTTCTCCGGGCCTTTAATCAAATAGGCGGCAATTTTTCCAACGCTATATGTTCCGGCCAGGACTGTGGAAAAAATAAAGGCATGATGGATCGCCTTGCGTGACTGGGGAGAGAATAAGGCCGAAACCATCTGATCCCATGTGAGATCTTTTGCCTGAAGATTGAAAGATTGATCATGTTTTTTAATTTGAGCAACGACAAACTGCCGGGTATTGGTCATGAACGCCAGTAGTGATTTGACCGCCGCGTCCTTATATTTGATCCATTTTGGTGTGTGTTTATTTCCTTCGAATTCGGGAAGGTTCACCCGCATTGTTTGAAATGCATCAGGAGAGGTGACGTCGTTTAGGTCTTTGTCATTGGAGTCGCTGACAAATTGCAGTTTTGATAAATCAATATTTTTGTTGGTTTTATCTTGATCCGAAATATTTTGAGTCGTAGGTGCTTTCGTCTCGTCGCTAAGCTCTGGAGGCGGCGGCGGAACGGGAGGCACATTACTAAAACCAAACTCTTCTTCCGGTGCTGCGGGTTTTTTGGGAAAAGGCAAAACGTCCGGTGGGAGTTCGGGAGGATTGGCCTCCTTCGCCGTCTCTTTCTTGAGATCGCTGAGTTTTAATTCTTTGATGGTAAAGTCTGGTTCATCCTCGAATTGATCTTCATCATTCGTGGTTTCGAGTGTGGTGTCGTCAAGATGACTCGGCCCTGCACCTTCTTCTTGAGAAATATCATTACTTGGCAATTCTTTCTTCTTACGCGAAAAAAGGCCTTTCAGCTTTTCTAGAAAATCGGGCCACTTCTTTTTGCTCATTTAAACAAAAGTCTCCAATAATTCCACTACCTTTTAATTGTAACGGAGTGTGGTGATTTTATTCAAGGAAAGTATTCAACCTTTTTAATTCTCCGGCCAAGTAAAACACTCAAGCATCTGAGTGAATAAAATCCTTTTCTCATCAATTTTATAATTTTTTCTTGATTAACTTTCTCTATAATGTGTGGAGAAAGTATTTTTTAACAAAGGTGATATTTATGAAATCAGTGGCCGCAAGCCTTTTCTATGGCGAGGTAGAAGAAAGTAGTGTGTTTCCCTTTCCGGGATTTAATGAAGACCAGAAGGCTTTGGCAATAGAAATGACCGATGCCGTGAAGAAATATGCAGAGGCCAATATCAATGCCGCCAAGTTTGATATGGATGAGGTCATTCCCTCTCAGGTGCTTCAAGATCTGGCCGGGATGGGGCTTTTTGGATTGGCGGTAAAAGAAGAGCATGGCGGTCTTGGATTAGACTACCATCTCTATGCTCGAGTCTTCTCAGAGTTGGCCGGCTTTGATGGCGCCACCACCACGACTCTGGGGGCCCACCAATCAATTGGCTATCGTGCTTTGATTAATGAAGGAACTGATGAGCAAAAAAAGAAGTGGTTGCCCAAGCTTGCTTCCGGTGAATGGATTGCCGCCTTTTGTCTCACCGAGCCTGGTGCTGGGTCTGATGCCTATTCAATCAAAACCAAGGCGGTAAAAAATAGTGACGGGACATACACAATCACAGGGCAGAAATTGTGGATAACCAACGCTGGCATGGCCCATTTCTACACTGTTTTTTGCAAAACCGAGCATGACATCAAAGGTGAGAAACAAGAGCGAATTACTTGTTTCGTTGTCACCAAAGATATGCCTGGAGTGAGCTTTGGCAACAAAGAACATAAGATGGGCATTCGAGCTTCTGAAACCCGCGCGGTCTTTTTGGATAAGGTGGTGGTTCCAGCGGCAAACATTATTGGCGAACCCGGAAAAGGTTTTAAGACTGCCATGAATGTTCTCAACAGTGGGCGCTTAAGTTTAGGGGCGGGCACCGTTGGTGGTATGCGAACTGTTATGAAGTGGGTCACTCAGCACGCTAATACTCGAAAGCAATTTGATCGGCCTATCGCCGAATTTGGTTTGGTTCAAGAGAAATTGGCCCAGATGACCTCGCTCCTCTATGCCACAGAATCAATTGTCTATTTAACCGCCGGAAATATGAATCGTGACATGCAAGACTATTTTATGGAGTCGGCAATTTGCAAAGTTTTCGGTTCTGAGTGTTTATGGAAAGTGGTGGACATGGGCATGCAGATTGCGGCGGGGATTGGTTACATGCGTGAATATCCTTATGAGCGCATGATGCGGGATTCTCGAATCAATCTTATTTTCGAGGGAACCAATGAAATTTTGCGGGTGTTCATTGCCCTGTCCGGTATTAAGGGGCCATCCGATTCTCTTAAATCCCTTGGTAAATTATCAGATGTTTCATCGGCCTTAACCGATCCTATAAAGTCATTGGGGGTGCTGACTGATTTTGCCAAGAACCGTCTGTCCAATATGATGGGAGGGCGAAGTCTGTCCAAGTATCATTCCAGTTTAGGCAACCAGGCTGAACAGTTTTCGGCCATGTTGGGAGAGTTTGCCATTCATGTGGAAAATACTCTGTTTAAATATGGAAAACATATTATCGGAAGCGAACTGCCACAAGGACGTTTGGCCAATATGGCGATTGAACTTTACGTAATCTTGGCCGTTCTCTCTCGCACGACTTTTATTTTGAATAAGAGTGATGTGCCGGAAAAAACCAAGAAATATGTTACCGACCTTGCGGTCATGAGTATTAATGATGCTCGTCGCAGATTTCAGGCCTCTTCCAAAACCATGACTCGGAATTTGGATGAAGAGACAAAAAGGATTGCGACCACACTTTGTGAGCAAGAAGGTTACGGTCTTGACACCATTTATTTCTAGACGTGGATTAGTATCTCTTACTTTCATTTCCGTCCTTGCGGCCTGTGCCATGGTTCGCAAGGACGATGATTCCGGTAAAGCTCCGGTTGCTCCCGTCAAAGTTTCACTCTCGGGCCACTCTGTAGACCTGGCGGGAGCCGAATTGAAGCAGAGTTTGGAAGATCTCGAATCTGGGCCGACCAAAAATTTTAATCCCGATTATTTTCAGAACAAGGCCAAAGATTATGCTCCTTTTGAGGGATTTAATTTTGAGCACGCTTATGCTGTCGATTTCGATCACGATGGTTACACGGATTTGGTCACCTTAGATTCTAATTACGCGCGCCCGCAGTTTTTTAAATTTGATCCTGAGAAAAAAAAATTTCTTCCCCTTTCCTATTCCCCCTTCGATGCTGAGGGAAATACCTACTGGGCATCCTTCCTCAATTTTGTCGATTTAAATCATGACGGTGTTCTTGACTTGGTTATGGGAACTCTCAATCAGGACATAGAAGTTTCCAAGACTCCAATCCGTATTTTTGAAGGAAAGATTCATAAAGGAAGAATTTCTTACAAGTTGGTCAAAGATGCATTCAAGCAGGATGTAGTCGGACCGGCCACGGCGTTAATATTTTTTGATTATGATTTAGACGGTCAGCTGGATTTATTTGTTGGGAACTGGTTTAGTAAGGGAAAAGATCGACCGATTCCCCAAGTCGATCGTCTGTTTAAGGGAAAAGGATTTCATTTCGAGGAAGTGACTTACTTGCTTGAAGGCGAAATGAAATATGATCGCAGCAATAAGCTGTATGTAAATGCCCGACCTACTCAAGGCGTTTCC
>JAHFAA010000556.1 GCA_023250775.1 Bdellovibrionales bacterium | reverse complement strand
CATTCCGCAGGAAAGTCCACCGGCACCAGAAAAAACATCAATAAAATTGAGAGTATTTTTGGGCATTCATATCTCCCTAGTTGCTACAGGTAAATTATGTGGGGCCATTCATGATAATGTCAATTAAAACTGTCGGAATTAAGCGGCGAGTTTTTTATCTTGAACCAGATTTCTTTTGATCGAGACAAGAATCGGGCGGTCATGACTTTTTTCGACTTCAAGAAAAGGGATATCACCATTTAATGGCCATTCTTTAACGTCCCAACCGGCCACAAGGATGGTTTTTTGATTGAGCTGGTGTTCAAGATGGAGTGATTTTGCCAGCAGTTCCATGCAGGCCCGATCCATTCCAACTTGAGGGGCGACTAAAAAAAGATAGGGGTCTGTGCGAACAATGGCGCGAATAAGGGCCGTCAGCTTTTGCGCCAGGGGACCGGCCTCGTGGGCAGGCGCTTCGGGATAGGGGAGTCGCTCAAACAGTTGATGAAGGTAGACATTGCCGCCAAAATTCTGCTGAGTATAGTTGCGTTTTGATTTGTCCTTAATGGTTCCGTGAGGCGCCTCTAAAAAAATATTATCGATCAAGGTCAGTTCCTTATGTAGCTGAGGACGAGCGCCACAAAAAGCGAAACGTGGGGGCCGGTGCCCGATCAAACTCTCTACAATGCGAAAAAAATCTCGTAATTGCAGATCTTCCAACCGAGTTGAAGAGGTCATAAGGTAAAGGTTTTTGCGTAGTTCGTTCACATAGATATTTTCGGTAAAGAGGGGCCAGAGCTGAATATATATGCCCGAGTAAAAATGTTCGGCAGATATTGCTGCTCTTAATTTGCGATCTTCAAGTATAATAGGGGAAGAGAGAAATTATCATGTCGGCCATCAAAAATGTTGTCATCGGTATGAGCGGTAAAATGGATTCATTTGTCGCTGCTTATCTATTGAAGAAGCAAGGCCTTAATGTGATTGGAGTCTGTGTTCAGATGGTGGACCCCAATGACCCTCTCTTTGCTCGTCCCAGAGTTTCCAGCGTGCGAGATGCTTATGGTGATGAAAATCGTGCCAATGATTTGAGCTATATTCCGCAATTTCTACCCCAATGCCATATCGCCGACATGGAAAAGGCCCGTGCTCAAGCCGAGCATTTAGATATTCCCTTTTACGCCGTCAATGCCTTGAGTGAATTTAAAAGTATTGTCCTGGATCGCGTTCTCTCCGCCGGTATTCTCGGGGAGAAGTTATTCCCCTGTATGTTTTGCCACCAGCTCTTGATTAGTATTTTAGAAAAAAAAGCAGACATTCTTAAGGCAGAGATGGTGGCCACTGGCCACTATGCCCATGTGCACATTTTGAAGAGTAAAAAAGTTTATGTCGTGGCGTCTTCAAATGATTTAACTATCGATCAGTCATTAAAGCTGTCCCAGTTAACTCAAAGTCAGCTTTCACGTTTGATTCTTCCTTTGGCGGAAATGCGACGAGATGAGGTTGTGAAAATCGCCCAATCTATGAGTCGAGATGTGCAAATTTCCCAACCGGAAACTTCGTGCTTCATGTCTTCTCCCTATTTGCCGGAATTTATAGAACGCACGACTCCACCTTCGCTCAGAAAACCTGGCAATGTTCTCCGTTACGAAGATGATCTTCTGGTGCGTGATCACGTCGGCATCCATACTTTTATGCTGGGGGAAAAACCTCCGGAACTTAGAACCGATCAAATCGCAGCACCTGGTGATGAAAGTTTTATTGTCGTCCAAAAAGGCTTCACCAACGGTGCCGTCTTTGTCGCCAACGAGAAAAATTTAAGTTTTAAATCTTTTGTTTTGACCCAGGTCATTTTAAATCCTTTGATGGATATGACCAAGACTCGAGATGCTGTGGCCCACCTGGCGTTACATAAGGACAGATGGCCTTGTGTCATCCATTTCAAGAATAATCAAATGCTGTTAGTTGAACTAAAAACTGAGATGGCCGGCCATATGTCACAAGGGGCTGCCGTCGGAATTTATGACAGTGCTGAGAAGGGGGCGCGTTTAATTGCCGTGGGAATTGTCACGGGAGTTCCCATTTTAAATTCGGTCTTTTTTAAACGACAAAATGATAAAGATGTGGCCCATGTGACGGCCTGTTTGGAGCGTAATAAAAAACTTGGGTTTTAATATGAGAATAAAGTATTTTGGTGTTTGTCTTGGCCTTTGTATTGGCCTTACGGTTCAGGCGGAATCTCCGAGTAAAGCGCGCACCATCCCTGAACAAAAATTTGTGGCACCTGCTCATTATTCTTCTCTCATCCCCTTAGTCGGAAAACTTCAACTGGCGGATTTGAGAAACTATCTCCTAACTTTTTTACAGAAAACCAATCCCACCCGCATTGTGGGGAGTCCCGGACAACTCAAGGCCCCCGACGTCATTATGGATATTGTGAAAGA
>JAHFAA010000555.1 GCA_023250775.1 Bdellovibrionales bacterium | reverse complement strand
GCTTCCGGTGTTTTACCCCTCTTACCCAACACCTGAAGGATGGAACGACGCTGCCGAGGTTCAGTCTTTTTATAAAGAGATGGTTGAGCACTTAAGTGAGTGGTGCGAAGAAAAAATTGCGCCGCGTGCGCCTCTGCTTGATCAGCAAGGCCCGGGGAAAATTGAAAATGGTCTCATGCGGCCGAATGAATTATTGCAAGAGCTTTATCGTGAGGCCAATGATTTGCAACTTTTTGGAATGACCACAGCAAGGCATTACGGGGGCATGGAATTACCTATCGCCCTGGGCATGATCTCCTTTGCCTTTATAAGCAGGGCCTGTCTGGCCTCGTCGAGTCAACTGAGTTTTTACACTTCTATCGCCGATATGCTCGAGCGTTTTTGCTCGAAGGAAGACGGTCAGCGACTCATCCCCAAAATACTAAAGGGCGAGCTGAGTGGCTGCATGGCCCTGACCGAACCGGAGGCCGGCTCGGATATTGGTTCGCTCTTAACCGTGGCGGTTTTGCAAGCCGATGATTCATACCGGATTCGCGGCAATAAAATGTTTATCACTAATGCCGGTGGTGGCCTGTGTTTTGCGCTGGCGCGTATTCAAGGGGAACCGGAAGGTTTGAGCGGCATTTCGCTTTTTTTAGTCGAGCAATTTGTGGACGGAAAACAAAATTATCTTGTCACAAAGCACGAACATAAAATGGGGATGCGCGGATCGTTCACCTGTGAAATCGTTTTTGAAAATAGTTTGGCCAAACTTGTAGGTGAAAAAAATCAGGGCCTCTCTATGATGTTCCACCTCATGAATCAAAGTCGCGTGGGAGTAGGCGGGCAAGGCCTGGGCATTATGGAGGCCTGTCTTGACTATGTGAAAAAATACGCCCTTGAACGCAAGCAGTTTGGACACCCGTTGATGGAACTGCCGCTCTTTAAACGCAATTTTGAGCAGTGGAAGGTTGAGTGTGATGCCTTTCGTGCTTTTTTTGTCGACAGCTTAAATTATTTTACACTCTATCATCGCCTGGATTTAAAAAAGCGAAACACGGGAGAGTTAAATGAGCGTGAGCAAAAAATGTTGGAGGAGGCCACGCAACTGACCCGTCAGATAACTCCGCTGTTAAAATATTATGGCGCGGAAACGGCGTTGGAAATTTCTAAGAAATCTATTCAGGCCTTAGGCGGCCATGGTTTTATGTTGGATCATTCGGTGGAGCGTTGGCATCGCGACAGTTTTGGCCCGGTGGTTTATGAGGGAACATCGCAAATTCAAGCGCTGATGGTGTTAAAAGATCTGGTGAAAGATGTCTTCAAGCGCCCGGCCGATTTTTTGAGTTATCTTCTGCCTGGCCCGCTTTCTGTCCCGACCCTGACCGGGGCCGAGCATGGGCAACGTGAATATCTAAAATTAGATGCCCAGGTTAAAAAAGGTCTGAGCACGCTCATTTTAAAAACGCTCAAGCCGGAAGAATTTTTTAAATTATTTGATAGTAAAAATTGGATGCAAAAAGAAAAATTGGAAAAACTGATGATGCATTCCGAGAGTATTTGTCAGTCGATGGCGTATCTGGCCACGCTCAAAGTATTGGCGAAGCATTTTCAAATGGACGCCAGTCGCGGCAAACTCTTTTGGGATTATCATCGGGTGATCCATCCACGTTTAATGGGGATAATCGATGATTGGAAAAATTGGTGAGACAAAAGACAAATTAAAAGAAAAAATCAACCGGATTGGCGACAAAGTCCTCTTTGTGGCGAGTTCATTTTTGAGTGCTCAACGATTTAAGGCCGCGGATATTAAAAGCTCTGCCGGGTTGGGGGAGATTGCAGGTGATCTGCGCGGCAAAACATTATTTGTCACCGGTGGTTCTCGCGGAATCGGTTTGGAAATTGCCTTACGGGCCGCCCGTGATGGCGCCAATATTATTATTGCCGCCAAAACTGCGGAAGCGCACCCCAAATTAAAAGGCACCATTCACACCGCCGCGGAAGAGATTGAAAAGGCCGGTGGCAAGGCCTTGGCGCTAAAACTCGATGTGCGCGATCCTGAGCAGATTGATCGGGCAGTAAAACAGGCGGCGGAGCATTTTGGTGGCATAGATATTTTAATTAACAACGCCAGTGCCATTTTTCTGGAAAAAACGCCCCATCTTTCGCCTAAGCAGTACGATCTTATGCAGCAGGTGAACGTACGCGGAACATTTTTCGCCAGTAAGAGTTGCTATCCGTATTTAAGAAAATCCATGAACCCGCATATCCTGACTCTTTCGCCACCTATCAATTTGAATCCACCCTGGGCCGGCGATCATTTGGGATATACCCTTTCAAAATACGGAATGAGTTTGTGTGTCCTAGGACTGGCGCAGGAGTGGCACAATGAGGGCATTGCCTCCAATGCCCTTTGGCCGCACACCACCATCGCCACGGCCGCCATCG
>JAHFAA010000147.1:6129-8515 GCA_023250775.1 Bdellovibrionales bacterium | reverse complement strand
CAGTGTTTTCCAGAGACTTTTGAATTTCCAATCTTGCTTTCGGCCTCAACCGGCAATGTCATGGAAGAAATTCAACTCAAGCCGATTCGCACTGAAATAAAATAAGTAAGAAATGGCTGAATAGTTTATTCGTGCCGAACAAAGGATTTTATTTTAATAGTGTCATAGCTTTTGGGATCTAGAACATAAGTCAGATCGTAAAACGCTTTTGCAAAACCTTTTTGCGATTCATCAGAACCAAACGCCAGTTTCAAAAGTATTTTCTTTGTAATCGCCTGTCCCATGACGTAGTTGGAATATTCCTGCGGGGTGAGAAGGGAAACAATTGGCAAGCTTAATCCGACACGACATTCATCAGTCAGACAAGACACATCTTGATTCAAGGGCGCGCTGTAGCTCTGATTGCCGTCGTCGGCAACAAACGCCATGTCGACACATTGGTTGACTGGCTGACCTTGATCATTCCAAGCGAAGCAATTGAGGATTGTGTATTCGATAGAAAGATTGATGGTGCTGTCATCCTGATAAAAAATTTCCGGCCCGTTGTAGCCGTATAAAAGTCCGTCATTGCCTTTGGAAGCAAAAACGAAATTAGTCTGAACAAGGAGAATTAATGCTAATAAAGTTTTACACATCATCGGTTATCCTTTTTTTGTGTTCAATGAAACTATGATGAATGAACAAGGTGACAAATGAAATGAGGCGGATTCACTGGAGAAGATGAGAAAAGCCAACTTGCCAATAGTAGAGTGACCTGCAATACTTTATTGTGAATTCAACCGGGAGAATTTTGTGAAATATATTTTACTTGCGCTATCTATTTTCTCCTTCTGCTCTTTTGCAGCAGAACGCTACGAAATTTCCTGTAAAAACTTTGATTGCTTTAGGGCCGGCTGGCTGATGAGATCGACAGCGACGCCCTATTATTTAGATACCGTATGTAAAATGAATGACTGCAATCACTATGGCTGGAGGTCGCAAGACAATCTCGGCAATGGTTACGATGTCACATGCTTGGGTAATGACTGTTTTCAATTCGGCTGGAACTCCACAAATTTATGGCAAGGTCGTATTTATCTTGATCGCGCCACCTGTAAAAATAATGCCTGTCTTATCTACGGTTGGAACGTTGTAAGTGGGTATGATTATTTTGGTGGTAATGTCACTTGCGCAAATTTTGATTGTTCTGCCAATGGGGGTTCTGCCTTTTGGCGCAATCGAACTTCACAAACCGTTTGCTACAATCGCGATTGTTATCATCAAGGCTGGTCGCTCTTTATCTACTAAAAATTAGGAAAGATGCTTTGCCAAGAAATCCCCAAGATCGCGCAGGCGCATGGGTTTGCCCAGGCTTCCGTCAAAGCCAAAGTCTTTCGGTTGTGCCATGACAGGGCTGTCGTTATATCCACTCATGGCAAAAACAGGAAGGGTAAAACCATGCTTGCGTATTTCTGAGACGGTTTCAACTCCGCCCATGCCACCGGCAATTGTCAGATCCAAGAAAACTGCCGCCACCTTTCTTTTTGCACTGTATTCTTCTCGCAGCAGCTGAATCGCCTCCGGCCCATTTCGCGCAAAAAGTGGTGTGTGACCGAGGTCTGAAAGAACCTGGCCTAAAATCGTTCGGATATTGGGTTCGTCATCCATGATCACAACGCTCCCCACGCCTCGGTAGGAACGTGTTGGTGCTTGTTCTTTTAAAGATAATCGCGGCCGTTTGCTCACGGGGAGGTAGATATGCAAGGTGCTTCCTTGTCCGGGAGTTGATTCGGCCTCGATACGTCCCTCATGTCTGCTGATGATTGAGTGGCAGATCGCCAGCCCAAGTCCGGTGCCCGTCTTCTTGGTGGAAAAAAAATGGGTCGAAGATATGTGGTAACACATCAGTCGCAATCCCGGTTCCTGTGTCTCGTACAAAGATGTGGGCCTCTTGACCATTGGGGGTGAGGTGGGCTCCGATGACAATATTTCCGCCGCTTGGCATGGCCTGTTGGGCATTGATCAGTACGTTGTCGATGACCTGGGATAGCTGATGTTGGTCGAAGTCGCAGTTGGGAAGATCAGGATCAAGATCAAAAGTGCACGAGACATTCTTGCCTGCTAAAGCAAAGCGAGCGGCCGCTTGCAAGATGGGAACGATGTTGCCCGGAGCACGATGGGGCGAACCTCCACGAGCGAAGGTGAGAAGCTGGCCAGTGAGTGCAACCGCTCGGCCATGCACTTCTAGAGCATCGCCAAGAAATGTTTTCGTCTGATCGTCTTTGCTCGCCTTTTGTGCCAGCTCTATAAAGCCGAAGATTCCGGTGAGGAGATTGTTGAAATCGTGGGCAATGCCACCCGCCAGCATGCCGAGTGATTCAAGTCTTTGCGCTTGTCGCAGGGACTC
>JAHFAA010000147.1:0-6119 GCA_023250775.1 Bdellovibrionales bacterium | reverse complement strand
TCGACAATTCCCAAAATGGTGCTTGGTTCGCCGCGTGCGTCTCGCATTAGCTTGGCGGTCATGGACAGGGGGTAGACGGAACCATCTTTTCGCACGGAGGAGACCTCAAGCGCATGAACTTCTCCGTCACGAAGGAGAATCTCAATAAACCGCTCTCGATCTTTAGGGGTCGCATATCTGATGGCGGTGGGAGTGGTCAGAAACTCAGCGACAGTTTCATACCCTGCAATATCGGCGACGGCCTGATTGGCGTGAATGAAGTGACCCTTGACACTGCTGCGGAAGACTCCGACATTGAGGTTATCCATCAAATAACGGTAGCTCTGCTCGCTGGAGACAAGTGCTTCTTCGCGAGCGTGATGTTCGGTGATATCTTGAATGATAACTAATTTTGAGCGCAGACCTCCTTCAGAGTCGCGAACAGCACTGACGGTGGCAATTCCCCAGAGCACGCGACCGTCACGTGTGATGTAGCGTTTCTCTGTACGGAAGGAGGGAAATTCGCCTGCCTCCAGACGCTGTACTTGTAGGGTACTTGTTTCTAAGTCCTCTGGGTGGGTAATATCTTTAAAAGTCATCTTGCGCAATTCTTCCGCGCTGTAACCGAACATTCGAATAAAAGCAGTGTTTGCATCGGCGAAGAACGAATCTGGGGGAGTCACGGCCATCGGCATAGGGATGTTTTCAAAAAGGTGGCGAAAGTAGTCGTTGGATTCTGCGTTGTCTCTTCGTAACATGTTAGTCAACCTCTCCCTATCATATCAGGGTCGCAATCAGGCGGGCAATGGCCAGCGAGGATGTGAGTCCGGGGGAATCAATGCCAACGGCGTGAATGAAGTTGGGATATCTTGCATCGGCCTTTATGATAAAGTCACTTTGGCCTTTTAAATTCGCCATAATGCCTGTGAAATCTTCCTGTAGATCAGCTTCCTCAAGCTTTGGAAAAAAACGCCGCGCGGTCTCGAGAAAAAAAGTTTTTGGTTTGCGCTCTTTGCTGTAATCCTCGCGATCGGCAATGGAAACAAACTCCGGCCCCACGGTCACAATGTCGTTCGTGAAGGTGGGAGTTAGGTGGACACCCACAACTTCCACTTGGCGATGACCGATCTCCACGCGCGCTGGCACGGGATAAACATTATACTGATTAAGCCAGATGCCTTCGTGCTTTTTGCGATTGAATTTATAATACTCACCTCGCAGTGGTTCGATTTCCACCTGCCAGTCTGGGGCAATCATCTTGGCCACGCGGTCGGAGTAGAGACCGGCGGCATTGATGACCTTGTTGGCCAAAAAACGTTCCTCTTTCCCATGATGAAGACCGGTGATGAGAAATTCCTCGCCTTCTGCTTTGATGTCGATAATTTCAAAATTGGTGAAGAGTGAGACACCTTTGTCGCTGGCCAGTTTGCCGAGCGTTTTGACATAGGAGGCGGCATCGACAATGCCGGTGGTTGGAACCAGCATGGCCTTTTTGACCGAGACGTTTGGCTCATACTTTTTGACCTCGCGGGCGTCAAGCAGCGCCAGCTCAGGCACGCTATTGGCGACGGCCTGGACCAATAATTTTTCCAGCCTTGCCACTTCTTCATCAGTGCAGGCCACCACCAGTTTGCCCACTCTCTTGGCCGGGACATTATGCTGGCGACAAAAATCAAACAAGAGGGTGTTGCCCTCGACACAGAGGCGCGCCTTCAACGAACCTGTTCGATAATAGATACCTGCGTGAATGACCCCGGAGTTCCGCCCCGACTGAGCGTCACCGAGATAGGAAAGCTTTTCAAATAAAAAAAGATCTTGAAGACCTTGCTGGGATAATTGATAGGCGAGGGCATGTCCGACCACTCCTCCCCCCACAATCGCAATATTGATTTTTTCCATGGCACAGCTACTTCATTAATGCTTTTAAAACGGGAATGATATCGTTTCTCTTAAAAGGCTTACAGAGATAGGCATCAACTTTGAGACCCAAGGATTGGTTCATTTTTTCAGAAGTTTCCTCCAGCATATTCCCGGTTATAACCACGATCTTGGTGTCTTGAGCAAGTTTTTCTGATTTTAATTTGGAAAGTAATTCTTTTCCACTCATGTTTGCCATTTTTAAATCAGTAAAAATGTAATCAAAATGTTCGCTAAGAAGGATCTGATAAGCAGCTTCACCGTCTTCCGCTTGCGAGACCTTCATGCCAAAGGAAGATAAATAGGCCGTGAGAATCTCTCGTATCATGTTCTCGTCGTCGACAATCAACGCCTTGGCGGAAATTTTCAAATCTTGATCGACCGGAAGATTCTTTTCACGGATGGTGTTGGCACTCTGATGGCGTGGAATGAGAATCGTAAAGGTTGTGCCTTGACCTTCTTGACTTTCAACATAGATGCTTCCGCCAAAAGATGAAATAATGGTATTACAAATAGACAGACCGAGCCCGGTACCTTTGCCTGAGTCTTTGGTTGTGAAAAAAGGATCAAAGATGCGAGGAAGAAGAGGTGCTGGAATGCCTGTCCCATTGTCGCAAATCTCGATTTGCAAAGCATCGTTTTGGTCGCGGGTGGTGATTCTGATGAGTCCTTTTTGTGTGTGGCCCAAGGCATCTTTGGCATTCCCCATAAGATTCATAATCACTTGCTGTAATTTGCCAGTGTTGGCCTCAAGCAAAAAATTATGAGCGTCAAGATGCATCTCAATTTTAATTTTTTCTTTTTCAAACATTCCCCTGATCAGGGCAACGGTTTCACTGATACACAAATGCATGTCAACATTATCGAGTGATTGTCCATCCTGTCTGGCATAGGTTCTGAGTCCTTTAACAATTTCTGCAACTCTCGTGGAGGCCTCTTGAATGGTATGCAACAAATTTTGATCGTCTTCTTTTGCAGGGCCTGTGCAATTGCGAAGCATGGCCTCGCAACAGCCGACGATGATCATCAGAGGGTTATTGATCTCATGAGCAACACCTGCGGCGAGTGTTCCGATTGAAGCAAGTTTTGATGCGTGAAGAAGCTGGGCCTGCATTTCCAGTTTTTCTTTCTCTGTTCTTTTCCGCTCACTAATGTCGCGACAAAGCGCGATGATGTGAAAGGAGTTTTCGGTTTTCTGTAGAGTTGCGTTGATTTCAACCGGCGTAAAACGCCCATGTTTGTCCACATAATCTATGATGAGATTGCGAATGCCGCCATTTTTTAAGCATAGGGATACCGCTTCGGCATTTCGTTGCAGATCATGTTCGGCGGTCCATTCGATCACGCGTCTTCCTTGGATTTCGCTTAAGCTACTGTGACCACTCAAGCGAAGGTACTCTTGATTGGCATCCAAGACTCGACCAGCATCATCCAGAATCTGATATCCTGTATCGGTCGTCTCGACCAAGGCGCGATATTTTTCTTCTGCTGCTCGCACGGCCTCTTCGACTCTTTTGCGTTCGGTGATATCCCTGAAAAAGCCAATAAGCATTTCTCGGCCATCAAGGTAGAGAGGAAAAGAATTAATATCGCAGTAAAAGACACTTCCGTCTTTGCGTAAAACAGGGAGATTTTCTGCCAGCGAACTTTCCAGCCGCTGCTGCTTTTGAAAGGCCGCTAAAACGGCGGGCAGATCATCTTTCGGGTGAATATCGGTAACTGTTAGATTTTGTATTTCACTCAGATCATATCCCAGCATCTGAACAATTTTGTTGTTCCCGATAACAAAACGTTTTGTGGCGGTATCGGCAAGTAAAATTCCGTCAGAGGCATTTTCAAAAATTAAACGAAATTTTATATCGCTTCTCAGGCGAGCTTCCTCTGCATACTTTTGTTGGGTAATATCTTGCACAGTTCCGACAAGTGCAATCACCTTGCCATCGTTATCGAAGTTGACTCGCCCAAGCCCCCTGAGCCATCGAAGGGCGCCATCTGATTTGCGCAGGATTCGATATTCTTTATCGAAAGGTTGATGTTTGGCGATAACCTCATTTTGCAGGTAATTTCTCATCATTTCCCGATCATCGGGATGAACGATATCTAACCAGACCTGCAAACCTTTTGGACTATTTTCTTCGAGACCAAAAATCTGATCAAGAATTTCAGAAGTTTCCCAACGATCGGTGACAAAGTTGGCCTTATAGGAACCAATAAAGGCAGCACTTTGCGATTCTTTAAAAAAATACACGCTCTCAATTTCTTTTTGTTGAACTTTTTTTGCTTCGGTATGATCGCTGGCAAAAAGCGAGATGCCTTGCACTTCACCGGTCATCGAATGAATCGGGAAAGCGTGAATCTCAAAAAACCTTCGCTTTCTCCAGCCGGAAGTGTGCACTGGGACGCCACTGAGAACCTGGTCAAGATAGGACCTAATCATTTTCCAAGAGTCGGGATGCAAAAGATATTCTGACAGTGCATGCCCAATTTGGATCTTCATGCCAAAGAGAGACTTCATAAGCTCAGCATGGATGTTATTAAAGAAGGTGTAACGGTATTCGCGATCAAGGACAAAAACGGAGTCGGGAGAATTTTCGATTGGCCACTGATAGTTCACAGGAGCGGTCTCAGGAAATGTCATATTCTCGGTTTGCATCTTATGAAGATATAGCTTGTAGGTTGAACTTTGAAAATCAATTTTTCCTAAAAACAGGGACTTAAAGGGCCATCTTTTTTACACACAGGCCTGTCAAGGTCGATCCCCGTTACGATAATGCGCCGTTTGTCTGGAGGTCGATATGCGGATACGGGGAGTCCTTTTTGCTCTGATATTGCTTTCGAGCACGATCGCCAAGGCGGATTGGCTTGATTCCTTTCGTGAGCCCCCTCGGCCCACAGTCGCCAAGCAAAAACTACAGGAACTGGAAAATAAAATAAAAGCGCTGGTGCCAGGATGTATTGCGGACCTGGAAAAAAAGTTTGAACTGCCATGGAAGCGCCAAGAATCAGGCTGGCCCGAGCGTTTGCACGTTGGCCTAATGTCAAAATTGGAAGCGGCCCTGTCCTCTGACGTGGCGGCCACTCATGGACACTTTTTAGTTCGCATGAATTTTGATCCCTATCCCCTCATCAATGGAAATGCTGATCTCAAAAGCACGGTCTGTCATGAATCCGTCCATGCCTATTTTCGCCATCACATGAGTCTCCTGCGCTATCTGCGTTTCCCACGATGGGCGCGCGAGGGGAGTGCGGTGTATTTATCGGGGCAACTGCGCGAGAAGGAATATCGCGCCCTTTTTCGTTCGTTCGCCAATGGTGCCATGGTGATCAACGGACTTGAGGACAAGCATACCCTTGAAGATTTGTTTGAGGATGGCCTGGCCTTTAACTTTTTGCAAGAAGACGGTCAGGCGGCGGTTTCGATCTTGCGTCAGGTGCTGGTGGGAAAAGAGCTTTACGACGCCATCAAGGAAGACACTGGCTTGGCTCACAACGACTTGCTTCTGCAGACTCAAAAATATGCTCGGACTTATGTAGAACAGAGAAGAAGTTCCTTGCTACCTGCAACTCTTACTGCCATCAAGGAATGGGGCAGTCTTGCCACTCATCAACAGGCGGGTGACTATTTTGTGCAAAAAATGAAAGATGGTTTGACCTCGGAGCCGAACCTGGCGGCGCCCTCGCTAGATTTTGCCATGAGTGTTGCCTTCTCCCTGCAGCTTGCTCAAAACAAAGAGGGCGCCTTGCTTGTCTTGCCGATGTTTAAGCAAGTGGAAGCGGCGGTGCCCAGTTATCTCTATGGCCAAAACTTAGCGCTCTTGCGCAATCAAATTGCCGACCTGTCGCTTAAAACACAACAGTATGCCGATGCATTGGCCTATTACACGCGCATTTATAATGAGCATCCAGAGACAAAAGATTTGCAGAAGGCCGCCCCCGCCGGAATCTTACGATCCTTGGTTGGGTTAAAAAACTGGCAGCAAGTTTTGCTCTGGTCGAAAAATGAAAAAGATTTGGATCAGTCCACTCTCGCCGAATATCATTACTATCGCGGCCTGGCCTATCGCGGTCTGAAAAAAGACAAGAAGGCAAAAAAACTTTTCTCAGAAGTTTGCAAGTCTGAGCAAAATGCAGAATTTAAAGTCAAGGCCTGCCAAGAGCTTATTTCTCAAAATGCAGTTCGACCATAGGTTTAACTGTGAGCTTCGCCAGAAATGGCACACCAA